>CAJKGV010000001.1:0-46669 GCA_905199455.1 Collinsella aerofaciens
CGATTGGCGAAAATGCGTTGGTGGAAATGGTGAAAATTATATTGACGCTAACAGGGCGCGGTGGAGGCGGCCGCGGCCTCCCCGGCGGCCTCGGCCCGCGGGCCCCCGGCCCCGGAGCGGGCGATCCCCCACGCCCCGCCGAACCCGGCGAGCAGCTCCAGCCACCGCCGGTCCGACAGGTCGACCGCGGCCTCGAGGGCCGGGCAGGACTCGAGCAGCACCGCGCGCAGGCGGTTCTTGTCCCTGGTCGCGCAGGCGACGACGTGGTCGCGCTGCGACGAGAGGGCGCGGGCGGCCTCGAGGGCCTCGCCGCGGCCCGGGACCCCCGACAGGGAGTCCGGAACGCCCAGGGCGGTCCGCGCGATCACCGCGGCGTCGCGCTCGTCGGTCTTGGCCTCGCCGGCGAACAGGCCCGCGGCGCGGCTGGCGGCGAGCCCGGGCAGGTGGGCGACCCCGAGCCCCGCGGCGCGGGTCCGCCTCACGGCGAGGGACCCTATGTTGCGGAACTGGTCGACGACGACGAGCGTGCCGGCGGGCGCGGAGGCGAACAGCGCGTCGAGCTCGGCCTCCCTGTTGCGGACGGGGGCGCTGGCCAGCACCTCCCCGTCGCGGTCGACCAGGCAGGCCCAGTGCGACGACTTGCCGACGTCCAGGCCGAGCACGGCCGCGGGTCTGGTGGATGGCGCTTTCACGGTGGTATCCTTCCGGTAGTCGTTCGACCGGATGGCCTCCCCCTCGGCACTCACATTACCAGCCGCGGCGCCTGCCCGGCACTTTCCTATCAGCCGTCGGGGGCGGCGCGTCCCGCGCCGGCAGCACCCAACGGGCCCTCTCGGGGGCAGGGACGTTCGGCCGTGCGCGGGCGCCCGGTCGGCGGCCCGTTCTGGGCGCGCCTCAATCGTAGCCCGAGACGGTCCCGGGCTGACAATTTCGACTGTAATGGACGTTCTTAAATGACTAGTTGAAAGGGACACTCTTGCATCAAATCTGCCGGCCCTCGCCGGGCTCGTCCTGTACTTTACTGAGATAAAGTGAACGCGTAGATTCGTAACCCACTCGCAACCGTTCTATGGCACGATATTGAACGAATGTATGCTATGCGCCCAAATCTTTTGGGCAGAGTGGGAGACAGTATGGTTAAGCTGTACGAGGACGGCATCTACCTGCGCGGCGGCAGCGAGGTTGTGCCTGCGGCCGAGGCTGCCGAGCGCGGTATTACGCAGACGCCCGAGGATGCCAAGCGCGGCACCATCGCGTATTCGATCCTCCAGGCACACAATACGTCCGGAGACCCCGAGGCGCTCAAGATTCGCTTCGACGCCATGGCGAGCCACGACATCACCTTTGTCGGCATCATCCAGACGGCGCGCGCCTCGGGCATGGAGCAGTTCCCGCTGCCCTACGTGCTCACCAACTGCCATAACTCGCTGTGCGCCGTGGGCGGCACCATCAACGAGGATGACCACGTCTTTGGCCTTTCCGCTGCTAAGAAGTACGGCGGCATCTTCGTCCCGCCGCATATCGCCGTCATCCACTCCTTTATGCGTGAGAACTTCGCCGGCTGCGGCAAGATGATCCTGGGCTCCGACTCGCACACCCGCTACGGCGCCCTGGGCACCATGGCCGTGGGCGAGGGCGGTGGCGAGCTGGCAAAGCAGCTGCTGCGCGACACCTACGACGTTGCCTATCCCGGCGTCGTTGCCATCTACCTCACGGGCGCCCCGCGTCCCGGCGTCGGCCCGCACGACGTGGCACTCGCCATCATCCGTGCCGTCTTTGCCAAGGGCTACGTCAAGAACAAGGTCATGGAGTTCGTGGGCCCCGGCATCGCGAGCATGACGACCGACTACCGCAACGGCGTCGATGTCATGACCACCGAGACCACCTGCCTGTCGAGCATCTGGGCCACCGACGAGGACACGCACGCGTTTTTGACCATGCACGGCCGCGGCGACGACTACCGCGAGCTCAAGCCCGCCGATGTCGCCTACTACGACGGCTGCGTCGAGGTCGATTTGTCGAGCATCAAGCCCATGATCGCGCTGCCGTTCCATCCTTCCAACGGCTTTGAGATCGACGAGCTCAACGAGAACCTCGAGGACATCCTGCACGAGGTGGAACTCGAGGCCGCCAAGATCGGCGAGGGCAAGACGCACTTTAGCCTGCTCGACAAGATCGTCGACGGCAAGCTGCACGTGCAGCAGGGCGTTATCGCCGGCTGCTCGGGCGGCAACTACGATTCCGTGGTCCAGGCTGCCCGCGTACTCAAGGGCGCCAACACCGGCTGCGGCGAGTTTTCGCTGTCGGTCTATCCCACGAGCCAGCCCGTGGCGCTCGAGCTTACACGCCGCGGCTACATCTACGACCTCATGGAGGCCGGCGCGATCGTGCGCACGGCGTTCTGCGGCCCGTGCTTCGGCGCCGGCGACACGCCCGCCAACAACGGCCTTTCGATCCGCCACACTACGCGCAACTTCCCCAACCGCGAGGGTTCCAAGCCGGGCAATGGCCAGCTGAGCGCCGTGGCCCTGATGGACGCCCGCTCCATTGCGGCGACGGCTGCCAACGGCGGCGTCCTGACGCCGGCGACCGACCTGCCCGAGGAGACTTGGGACGAGGCCTGCGAGTACACCTTTGACGACGCGCCGTACAAAAAGCGCGTGTACTGGGGCTTTGGCAAGGCGGAGCCTGCCGACGAGCTGGTCGAGGGTCCCAACATCAAGCCGTGGCCCGCGATGGAGCCGCTCGGCGACGATATCCTGCTCAAGGTGTGCTCCAAGATCATGGATCCGGTCACCACGACCGACGAGCTCATTCCTTCGGGCGAGACGAGCTCCTTCCGCTCCAACCCGCTGGGCCTGGCCGAGTTTACGCTCAGCCGTCGCGATCCGGCCTACGTGGGTCGCTCCAAGGAGGTCGACGCCGTGGAGAAGCGCCGCGTTGCCGGCGAGGCAGCAGGCGATCTGGCGGCACTCGATGCCGAGCTTGCGGGCGTGTTTGAGGCGCTGGTCGGCGCGGGTGTCGCGGCCGATGCCAAGGCGACTGAGTACGGCTCCATGCTCTATGCCAAGAAGCCCGGTGACGGTTCCGCCCGCGAGCAGGCCGCGAGCTGTCAGCGCGTGATCGGCGGTCTGGCCAACATCGTCCACGAGTACGCCACCAAGCGCTATCGCTCCAACGTGATGAACTGGGGTATGGTGCCCTTCCAGATGGAGGCCGAGCCCAGCTTTGAGGTGGGCGACTATGTCTTTGTGCCGGGTATCCGTGCCGCGCTCGACGGTGACCTAAAGGACATCGCCGCCTACGTGGTGCGCGCCGACGGTGCGGTCGAGCAGATTGAGCTCTACATTGCCGATATGACGGCAGAGGAGCGTGCCATCGTCAAGGCCGGCTGCCTGATCAACTACAACAAGTTCAAGGCCGCTGCCGAGTAACGCACTTAATTGTCCGCCCGGGGCTTACCCTTTCCCGCCCGCTCACGCGCTTCGCGAGGGTCGCGTTCGGGAAAGGGTAAGCCCCGGGCTACATTTCTGCGTTCTCGTTGGGTCTTGAGGGACGCTAATAAATAGACTTGCTTGATGCCGCCTCTGTTATCGGGGCGGCTTCTTTTGTCGAAAACCACCATGAAGGGGTAGGCGCCTTTGCGGTGGTTCCGTTTGTCTCGACCTGTAACATCTGGGCCCCTATTTGACGAGCGGTTGTTACAGATTGAGACAAACGATCGCCGCCGATCATTTCATCTCAATCTGTAACATCTAGGATCGAAAAGGGCCGCTAGATGTTACAGATCGAGACAGTGGAACATCGGAGCCGAAACCACCACAAAGGTGCCTGCCCGGCGGGTCCTTATTTCGATGGGGTCCAGGTTATTTCATCGTCAAATAGCCAAGTGCGTGCCGAGCCACTGTTGCGCGCTGTCTGCGGATCGGGCTCGCAGGTTTGTTCGTAGGCATCCTCGGTACACCGATCCATAAAATCGACGACTGCCGTCTGGTCGCCCTCCATGACGTAGATTACGTCGCCATCCGAGATATAGACCCCCGGTCCTTCATTGTCCACGCAGCCGGGGTCGTATGAGACGTTGCACAATTTGCTCCCGTTTGCCGCATCGAGCTCAAGGGTCGAATGATACCCGCCAACCATTTGGCCGTTCTTGGCTCGATATGTTGCGGCGCCGTACCACCGCTTAAACGTCTTGCCTTTGAGTAAACTGGTTGCCTTACCGATAAGCTGCTCATCTTGGGTATAGCGCGTGGCTCCAAGTTCGATTCGGGGATAGTTACTGACCCCAAGCGCTGCGGGCGTACCGTCGAAATCGACGGTGATCGAATCGGGTTTGACGATATCGGTGAGGATTTCGATGGGGTAGCTTACGGTTTCAACCGCCGCCTGCGTTGCCGAGGCAGGGAGAAATGCGAGATAGATAATTCCTACGCCGACTGCGGTAATCGCAAACGCTAAGACGAGCAGGCCGATATAGGTGGAGCGTTTCACGGCGGGTACCTCGCAAACAGTATGCATTCATTAAGATAAGTGATACCAGCTTACGACAATATTCAAAAGAAAGCGATCGGTCGAAATGACGGGGCGAAAAGGCCCTATTGGGCTTCGATTTGACCTCTAATAGGAATATTTGCCCCACTCATTCTGGGCGAGAGGTCAATAATTCAGTTCACGAGTCTTGAGCGATACTATTCTCACTAAACTCACTATTTTCACAGTAAGCACTATAAATACGATAGGGAGGACGACGAGAACGTTGTGACGTGCGATAGCTAAGCCGTTTAAGCCGGACTCTGACCTTGAATCTCCGCCTCTATCTGTGCGAACGGGCTATTGTCGGTTCTCGATTCCATCGCTGCGTTTTCGTTGGGTCTTGAGGGACGCTAATAAATAGGCTTGCTTGATGCCGCCTCTGTTATCGGGGCGGCTTCTTTTTGTCGAAAACCGCCACAAAGGGGACAGGCACCTTTGTGGCGGTGGGGACGAGCTCGATGTTGTTGTGATCGTTGAGCGGCATGTTAATGGGCACCTCTACAGAATTTCATCTGGGCTGGCGGGTTTGGTTGTTTTGGGGATGCCGAGTTTGGATGACGCGAAATCGTCAACATTGTCCTTAATTCCGTCTTTGGTGTAGACAGTGACCATATAGGTGCTGTGTCCGAATTCGCCCTTGTCGCGTGTTGCCCAGGCATCCCAGTAGGCGGCCCCGTTTCGCCCTTTGATTTTTCCGACACGGCGGAGTTCTGTTCGCTTTAATTTCCGGTTGCTATAGATGGTTCGACCGGCTTCCGCGGTGAGCCCGCACTGTCCAAGCAGCTTGTCGAGGACTTGGTTCATGTGGCGCTCATCGGTGTTTGGTGCGTAGTCGTAGGCGAGGGTGATGGAGTCGAGTGGCTGGTCGTCGATCAGATAGTTTAGCGCCTGAGGTTCAAGGCAGAAATAGGGGGAGCATCCGTCGACCTTGCCGAGCAACGGTAACTTGGACTGCCAACTTCCGGTGGGAATTGCATATTCGTAGAACACGCCACGGCAGACAAAGGAGAGCGAGGTGGCACGCGAGCCGGCGTCGATCATCCCGCAAAGATCGAAGGGCGAGGCGATACCAAAAGAAAAGGGCGTGATGACGATAAGGAAGAGCATCACGATGGGTATGGCGAGAATGGCGATGACGTTGCGACCGGTGGAATGAGACGGCTTCATATGCGCTCCTCGAGACAAAGATCTGTTGAGGATAGGCAGAAATGGATATGTTCAGAGAACAATTCAAGTTTAATCTCATGGCGCGAGATGGTCGACCGTTAGCGTCGAAAACCACCACAAAGGTGCCTGTCCCCTTTGTGGTGGTGAGGAGCGCGCGGCTTCTTTTGGTAATAGTGTTAGCTGGCGGTATCATTAGTGCAGGTGGCGAAGGTTTGCATTGTGGGGTGTTTTGCCGTGAGCCGTTCTGCCCGTATTGGATTGATTGTCTTGGCGCTTGCGATCGCTGTGGTTGGCGCGGGCGCTGTCGGTATGGCATTTCTACCTGCTGCGGTGACGGAGCCGTTGGTCAAGCCTGTGGCTCAATCTGTCGAACTTCTGACCGGCGACGACAAGCCCGAGACCATTACCGTTGATTTTGATGAGCAGCCGGCTGTGCTGGGTATTAGCAATTATCCGTGTATTCAGCTTGGGGCCATGCGCTATACCACGGATACAAGCCTGATCGATAGGGCGTCCGAGCTACTCAAGGGCAAAACATTTAAGCGTTGGTACGGATATGCGTCCTATCGGGCAAAAGCGAACGACATGGTTGGCGGATGTCACTCTTCCATCGAGCTGGACACTGCAAACGGCGCAAAGTTATGTGATGTCTCGTACGATCCGGGTTACGAGGGCAATGAGGGTCCGGGTATTTACATCATGGCCGGCGATGCAGCCTATGTCATGGAGGGCGACCAGGCCGAGCTCAACGATTTTATGGGTCAGTGTATCCAAGATGCCTATGAACAGACCTGCTTGCCCGACCCGCAGACTGCACGCGATAGTGGGTCTGCCCGTATATGGCTCTTCGAGGATGAGATGCCCTGGAGCGGCGAATCGGGAAGCACGGGTTCGGCAAGTAAATAGAGACTGCAACCACCACAAAGGTACCCGTCCCCTTTGTAGTAGTTCTCGGTTTGTCTCGATCTGTAACATCTTGGCCGCTAAAAGTGGGCCTGGTGTTACAGATTTAGATTTTCGATTCGGGTGTCTTCTGTTTGTCTCAATCTGTAACAGATAGGGCCCTATTTGCCGAGTAGTTGTTACAGATTTAGATAAACGGGCGCCGCTGAGCATTTCATCTCGATCTGTAACATCTAGGATTAAAAATGGCTGCTAGATGTTACAGATCGAGATGGTAGTGCGCCTGGGCAGCGGCAGGCTGACACCTCAGTACCCTATCCATCAATCACTCAGAAAATCTTATATATAGAGACTTAGATTTGTGTATAAGATCGCGCAAAGCTGGCAACAATACTTCTCGAACAACGTGAAGCCGCCCCGTAGGGCGGCCACCCCAAGAGAGGTGATTCCATGAGAATCGATAAGCTAGCAATGACGTCGCGCGAGGCGTTGCAGACCGCCATGAGCACGGCCGCTGACGCGCAGGCCGGCGCGGTGGAGCCGATTCACCTGCTGTCTGCCCTGCTCGGTGCCGGCGAGCGCAATATCTCCGTGATTATCGAGCGCATCGGTGCCGACCCGGCTCAGCTCGCACGCTCCACACAGGACGCCATCGACCGCGCGCCCAAGGTTTCGGGCGAGGGCCAGCAGATGGGCCTGTCCAACGAGCTCGTTCGCGTCATCGAGAAGGCCGAGAAGAAGGCCACCAAGATGGGCGACAGCTTTGTGGTGACCGAGCATCTGCTGATGGCGCTTGCCGAGGACAAGGGCGAGGCGGGCCGTGTGCTGCGCGACGCCGGCGTCACCAAGGAGCGCATCGAGCAGGTCTACGAGGAGCTGCGCGGCGATGACCGCGTGACGTCCGCCGAGGACAAGACCCAGTTTGAGGCGCTGGAACAGTACGGCCGCAATATCTGCGACCTTGCCCGCGCCGGCAAGCTCGACCCGGTCATTGGCCGTACCGACGAGATCCGTCGCACCATTCAGGTCCTGTCCCGCCGCACCAAGAACAACCCCGTGCTCATCGGCGAGCCGGGTGTCGGCAAGACGGCCATCGTCGAGGGCATCGCCCAGCGTATCGTGGCCGGCGACGTGCCGAGTACCCTGCGCGACCGCGACCTTATCGAGCTCGACATGAGCGCGCTGGTCGCCGGCGCTAAGTACCGCGGCGAGTTCGAGGACCGCTTGAAGGCTGTGCTCAAGGAGGTACAGAAGTCCGAAGGCAAGGTCATCCTGTTCATCGATGAGCTCCACACCATCGTGGGCGCTGGTGCCACCGAGGGCTCCATGGACGCCGGCAACATCCTCAAGCCGGCGCTTGCCCGTGGCGACTTGCACGCGATCGGCGCGACCACGCTCGACGAGTATCGCAAGTACATCGAGAAGGACGCGGCGCTCGCCCGTCGTTTCCAGACCGTTATGGTGAGCGAGCCTACCGTCGAGGACACCATCTCGATCCTGCGTGGCCTCAAGGAGAAGTACGAGATCTTCCACGGTGTGCACATCACCGATAGCGCGCTCGTGGCCGCTGCTGACCTCTCCGATCGCTATATCGCCGACCGCTTTCTGCCCGACAAGGCCATCGACCTGGTCGATGAGGCCGCAAGCCGCCTGCGCATGGAACTCGACAGCATGCCGGTCGAGATTGACGCCACCACGCGTCAGCTCACCCAGCTGCAGATCGAGGAGCAGGCGCTCATGAAGGAGACCGACGACGCCTCCAAGGAGCGTCTGGAGGCCCTGCGCCAAGAGATCGCCGAGGTCCAAGAAAAGCTCAACGTGCAAAAGGCCGGCTGGCTCAACCAGAAGAACGCCATCGACCACGTGCAGGAGCTTAAGGGACAGCTCGACGAGGCCAGAAGCGAAGAGGAGCGCGCGACGCGCAACGGCGACCTGGGCCGTGCGTCCGAGCTGCGCTACTCCGTGATTCCGGGTCTGCAGCAGCAGATTCAGGATTCCGAGGCTGCGCTCGAGGCACAAAAGCAGAAGGACGGCGAGGGTCTCAACGAGCAGGTGACCTCCGATGAGATCGCCGAGGTCGTGAGTGCCTGGACCGGCGTGCCCGTGTCCAAGATGATGCAGGGCGAGCTCGACAAGCTGAAGGGCCTGGAGGGTGAGCTGCATAAGCGCGTCATCGGCCAGGACGAGGCCGTCTCCGCCGTCGCCGCGGCTGTGCGCCGCAGCCGTGCGGGCCTCTCCGATCCGGACAAGCCCATCGGCAGCTTCTTCTTCCTGGGCCCCACCGGCGTGGGCAAGACCGAGCTCGCCAAGGCACTTGCCGAGTGCCTGTTCGACGACGAGCGCGCGCTCGTGCGTATCGACATGTCCGAGTACATGGAGAAGTTCAGCGTCCAGCGTCTGATCGGTGCGCCCCCAGGATACGTGGGTTACGACGAGGGCGGCCAGCTCACTGAGGCCGTGCGCCGTCGTCCGTACTCCGTGATCTTGCTCGACGAGATGGAGAAGGCTCATCCTGATGTCTTCAACGTGCTGCTGCAGGTGCTCGACGACGGCCGTCTGACCGATGGCCAGGGTCGCCAGGTGTCCTTCAAGAACACGATTATCATCATGACGTCCAACGTGGGCTCCAAGGCCATCGCCGATCTGTCCGGTAAGGACGAGGAGGAGATGCGCCATCAGGTCGACGCCGCCATGGCTCAGACCTTCCGCCCCGAGTTCCTCAACCGTATCGACGATATCGTGGTGTTCCATCCGCTCGGCATGGCGCAGATCGAGAAGATTGTCGACATCCAGCTTGCCGACGTTCGCGCACGCCTGGCCAAGGAGCGCATGACGCTTGCCATCACCCCGGCGGCCAAGCAGATGCTCGCCGTGGGTGGCCTGGACCCCGTGTTCGGTGCCCGTCCGCTCAAGCGCCTGGTTCAGCGCGAGGTCGTGGATGCCATCGCCGCCGCTATCATCGACGGCACGGTGCGCGAGGGCGATCAGGTGACGGTCGATGCCGGCAAGGACGGCGGCTTTACCGTCGTGTGCGACAACACGCCGGCGGCCACCTACGAGGTTCCCGACGCCGAGTAGATTTTGGGACATGCCTTAAAATCTACCAGCCGTCTCTAAACGCCAAGGGCGGCGGATCCAATTGGGTCCGCCGCCCTTTTTCGTGCGACAATCGATGATGTTGAACGGATGCGATGCGAGGAGCTATGCAGATGAAAGACGAGATCAAGACAAGCGCGCCGGCGCTCAAGCCCACGTCCAAACCGGCGCCCAAGCCGCGCGACCCCTATATCCGTGCCGAGAACGAGGACGATGACGGTTACGATCCCTACAGCGACCGACGCCTCGAGCGCGAGCCAATGTTCGAAGCCGACCCGTGGCGCTGAGTGCCACCCAAAAGGCCACCAATTAAGTTGCGGTGAAATAGGGACTGTTTTTGCAGTTTGACCAGCAAAAACAGTCCCTATTTCACCGCAACTGCGTTAGGGATTTTTCTACAGGGGGAGGGTAGTCAAAAAAGCCCCGTCCCAAATTGACTGCTCGGGGAGTCGCATTCGAGCTCGTGTCCTCTTGGCCACTCGATATCCTTCGGAGCAATAACAGTGAAAAAACTTGCTTAAGTGTTAATCAAGCTACACACAATCTTGCTCTCTAATTAATCAAGAATCAGTATAATTTTGATTAGCTAGAGAGCAAGATTGGAGAATCATGGCATTCAACGACTTGATCGCCCAGAAAATAAAGGACTTTGAACAGCAGGGGGTTCCGCAGGTCTTTGAGCGAGACCTTGATCTGGGAAACCCACAGGAGCCAAAGCGCGACAACATCGTAAATGTGGTTGTGGGGGCCCGCCGTTGTGGAAAGACGTATCGCCTGTATCAGGAGATGCAGCGGCTTCAGGGCCGGGGCGTCGAGCTTGACCGGATGCTTTACTTTAATTTTGAGGACGAGCGTTTGCGCCCGTATGAGTCATCGCTGCTGGCGGACGTGCTCGACACGTTCTATGCGCTGTATCCTGCTGCTCGAACCGAGGGCGCTTACATTTTCTTTGACGAGATCCAGGAAATTCCCGAATGGGGTGCGTTTCTGCGGCGTGTAGTCGATACGGAGAAAGCGACCGTCTATGTGACGGGATCTTCTTCTAAGATGCTGTCCTCAGAGCTTAAGAGCGAGTTCAGGGGTCGTTCTCTTATACGGGAGCTTTTTCCGTTGAGTTTTTCGGAATACGTTCGATATAAGACGGGGAGCGTTTTCGAGCCAGATGCGACCTTTTCCCCAAGCGATGCAGCGCTGCTTCGACATCATCTGATCGGATATCTTGAACGAGGGGGATTCATCGCGACGCTTGAGCAGACGCCCGCAGACGCGATTCAGCTGCTACAGGAATATGCTTCGCGAACGGTCGCTATGGACGTCGTTGAGCGTTACGACGTCAAGAACCCTCGCCTGGCATCGCTGTTCCTAACGCGGTGTATGGCATCTTCGGGACGAGAGCTGTCGGTGAACAAAGTGTACAACGAGTTCAAGAGCAGGCAGATACCCGTCAGTCGTAATTCGCTCAGCGACTTACTTGAGTATTATGAGGATGCCTACCTGCTGTTCTCCGTGCCGGAGTTCACGCGTTCACTGGCAAATAACATGCGGTCTGCGTCTAAGGTCTACGCTGTCGATCCTGCGATGTTTGGAGCATTCTCTCCCGCATCGGCATTGGACCAGGGTCAGAGGCTCGAGACCGCAGTGTTCAACGCGCTAAGAAGAAGGACTCCCGCGGTGAGGGTCGGATCGGTCTGCCGCCTGCTGATCAAAGAGAAGAGCAAAAGCCATGAGGTGGACTTTGTGGCTGGGGACGCACTTCTCATGCGGGCTTATAGCCTGATTCAGGTGAGTGTGGATATGGCAAGTGAGAAAACGCGCGAGCGCGAAATTGCCGCGCTTGATGCCTCGATGGCCCAGTTCGATCTTGGCGAGTCGGCAATCGTTACCATGGATGAGCAGGCCGATATTCCATGCGAGCACGGTGCGGTACACGTTGTGCCCGCATGGAAGTGGCTCCTTGCCTAATCATCTACGGATCTGTGGGGCCAGGACCTCCTGGCCCCTTCATTACGGTTGGGGAGCATCGTGATGCGCCCGGCTAGTCCTGGGCCTTGATGCTCGGCATCAGAATCTGGGCGAGGTAGTCGGTCTCGAGTTTGGTCGCGGAGTCTGCGTTGCCGTCTTTGCCGACCAGCACGTTCTTGATCTGGCTATAGGTATAGCGGTTGCCGGTCGTTAGCTCGACAAGCTCAACTGCAGTGTCCATGGGGTAGGTCGACACGGGGTCTTGCGTGCGTCCGTTGATGGTCTGGGGCACCACATACGGATAAACGGGGCCGCTGGCGTAGACGGTGTAGCCGTTGCCGAGGTTTGCCGCACCCAAAACTGCGTCGCCCTCATCGGGCGTAAAGCTCTCGCCGTCGCGCACCGTGACAAGCGTCACAAGCGGCGTGTTCGTGTCGCCGGCAAGATAGATGCACAGCGTGCTGCCATTTTGCCAGGTAGCAACCTTACCGTACCACTCGACGGGGATATCGAGCTGATACAGATCCGTCGCCTTATGCCGAGCATCGGCATCGCGCGCGGCTTGCGCTTCGCTCGCGCTCACGGCGTTGGCGGCGGCATCACGGCGAGCGGTTGCCGCCTGCTGAAGTATCTTGGCGGCCGCGGCAGAGCTACAACCGCCCTCCTCGGCATATTTGGCCGCGGCATCGATCTGGTCGTCGGTTACCGTGTCTGCCGAAGGCACCTTAAGCTTAAAGGATGCCTGAGCGCTCAGGTCCTGCCCGTCGCTCTTTACGCTGACCTGCGCCTTGGTGGTCGGGACGGTGTAAATGGTACCGTCGGCTGCGATGGGGGACCCAGCGATGGAGAGCGTATAGTCACCGGGTAGCAGCTTGATGCCGCGACCGTGCTCGTCAACGTAGAGCGTTTCGCTCACAGAAGAGCCGTCGGAGTCCTGGCCGCTCACCTGCACGGGGATCTTTGAGCCGGTGGAGCAATCGAGCCCCGCGGCATGTACGCCAATTTGCACTGACATCATGGTATGGGCGTTTGCGGCAACTACGGCGGCCTGCTCTTGCCGGTATCCGTTCCAAGCCGCATAGCCCGCGCCGCCGGCGACGAGCGCGACGGCTACGGCGCCGGCGACCATCAGGTTGCGTCGCTTGGGCGACATCTTGCGGTGACGGACCTCGGCCTCATGTGCCGAGGGAACGGACGGCAGGGGAATATCGCCCATGGCGATGGTCTCGTCCACGGCAGGCGCTGAGCCCAGGCCGGGAAGCTCGCGGGTGAGCGAGTCGTCGGCAGGCAAGCTACCAAGTAGGACGGTCTCTTCTCCCGAGTCGGATTCCGGCTGGTCGTCGCCCTTGCTATCGTCCTCTTCGGCTTCGGCTTCGGCTTCGGCTTCGGCTTCGGCCTCGGCCTCGTCGGGAGCGTCTTTGGCGTCGCTGTCTTCGTCCTCGGTGCCTTCGTGTGCCTCGTCTTGCGCGTCGACGGCCGAATCGCTCAACGAGAGCTCGTCTAGCGCAATCCGGTCAAGGCTCTCCAGAGCCTCGGCACATGCTTCTGCATCCTGGGCCGCATCCTCGCGGCCACGCGTATCATCGCTCATATATCCCCCAATGCAATATCGGCTCAACACTGTACCCAAAAATGGAGCCATATAAAGCGCATGCGAAATATAAGATCCGATTTAACCTGGGCGCACCGTTCGGCCGCATCCTCGCGGCAGCAAAAAGCCCCCGGAACGCGAACGAATCACATTCCGGGGGTTCTGCAATGCGTTGAGTTGCGCGGAGCCGGCTATGCTGCTTCGTGCTCAAGCGATGTTTGCGTCAGGTGCGTTACTCGGCGTGTGCGTAATCAACCTTGGCGCGGCGAGCGGTGGCCTTCTCCCAATCGCTGGTGCCCTCAAAGACATCCTGCTTGTAGGGATTGCGGCCGAGCTTCTTGGCGCGGTAGGCGATGTAGATGATCGCGGCGACGTTGGCGATCAGTGCGGCGATCGAGACCGCGGTAGCGGCGCCGGGGTCGAGCGTGGAGTGGGTCACAAAGATGGACTCCTCCTGGAAGAACGGGAACACCTGGGCAAACATGCACCAAATGGCCAGCGTAAAGGCGCGGTTCTGAATCCAGCCGCCCTTGTTCCAGATAAAGGCGGCGACGGTGGGCGCCAGCAGCAGCGCAAAGCCGCAGAACCAGGAGTGGGTGGGCAGGCAGTTGTAGGTGTAGCAGAAGTTCCAGATATCGTAGGCGATGATGTAGACCCAGGTCATATCGGGCCACAGCATGTCGGTCTGATCCTCGGAGGCGTAGACGCTCCACCAACCGGTCATGCAGAAGATGTTGATGATACCGGCGATGCCGTTGAACACGTTGTTCCAGCCGGCCAGCTGCGTGGCACCTTCGGAGGTGACCCAGGTGGACTGGCCCAGGACAAAGAAGTGATAGGCGCTCTCAAAGTCGGACACGACAGCGATCATGATGTTGATGGCGACGATCACAAACGGCCATGCGCGGAACCAATGCGCCTTGCCGATCTTGCCCCACTGGTACTTAATGGCAATGAAGCCCCAGCAACCGGCCAGCGCCGCGTATACCTTGGCGTAGTGGAACCAGCTGTTCTGGTACACATGGGTGGGGTTGGTGAGCGCCCACTCGGCGCCTTGTGAGACGCCCACGGCGATGGCGACGCAGTAGATGGTCATGGCCAGCGGAGCCACGCCAAAGATGATGGCCGCGCCCAGCTTGGTGCGGCGGCCGACCTCGTTGAGCACGATCAGGCCAATAAAGACCATGGCCCAGCCGGCCCAGTGGATAAGGGTATCGCTACCCCAAACATCGAACAGCATGCTGCTCTCCTTTCACACGCCCGCGGCCCCTCTTCTGATCGCGGGCAGTTTGGCCAAATGTCGTCAGTCCTGGGGCTTGCGCTCCGGATACTTGGCGGTATAGCCCTCGATGTGGAGTGTCGAGGCGATGATTTCCTTGACTGTCTCGTCGGGCACATCGGGGTGCGTGCGGATATACATCAACAACCCCATGATGAGGGTGTAGAACGTCTCGTAGACATGGTCGATGCGTAGCTCATGATGGGCGACAAAATCCACCACGGTGGTGTCGCAGATATATTGCGCCACACGCTGGACCACGTTGTGCAAAAAGCCGCCGTAGAGCGCGCCGCTGCTTGAGGTGAGCGTACTCGGCAGCTCGTGGCCGCTGGCGACCAGGCGCTTAAAGAGCGGGGCGACGGTGTCGAGCGCGCCCTCGATATCACCGACGGTGCGGTCGGCGTTCCACTGCTCGAGTTCGGAGATAAAGCCGTCGATCGCCTCGTCCATAACAGCGGTGACGGCGGCGTCCATATCGGCAAAGTAGTGGTAGAACAGCGAGCGCGTGCAGCCGGCTCGCTTGGTCACGGCCGATACCGATAGGTGGGATACGCCCAGCTCGGAGCTTACGGTGCGCACGGCATCGAGGATCTCGCGACGGCGTTCGTCGCCCGTCAGGCGCTTTGCCGCGCTATCGGATGCGGGGACGGCATTGACTACAGAGGTACCTGCTGTGTTGTTGCCCATGTTTTGCCGCCTTTCATCCTCTTTTGCCTGACCGTTCGCCTAACAGTCTTGAATATTGTTGACGGTTCGTCAATACTATTTTTGACACAATGTCAACAATGGCGGGTGAACGGCATGGGGCATGCCCGGCCTGCAAAAAAGAGGGGCGCTGCGGCCTCGTCGGGCTGCGGCAAGAGAAGGGACAAACATGATTCTCAACGGACCGGGAATTAGCTACACCGAGCCCGACATCGGTTCGGAGTTCGTGCCGCCGCTGCCGGAGCATCCGCGCGAGGCAATCGTCAAACTGTGTGAGCACTGCACCAACCGTCTGCTGCATCGCGACGAGCTGCTGGGCTACGAGTACTGGTCGTTTGCCGAGGCCGCAACCGACGAGCAGGCCGAAGTGCTCTGCAAGATGAAGATGCGCCGTCCCTACACGCTGCCCGAGATGGTCAAGCTCACCGGCATGCCCGAGGCTGATATCGAGAAGATGCTCGACGACATGAGCTACACGGGCCTGCTCGAGTACAACTGGGAAAACCCCGAGCGCGCCAAGCAGTGGGTGCTGCCCATGCTGGTGCCGGGTTCCGCCGAGTTCCTCAACATGCGCGTGGGCCAGCTCGAGGAGCACCCGGTCTACGCTAAGTTCTTTGAACAGGCGTCCAAGGGACCGCTGTCCAAGGCCACGCCGATGGTGCCGCCCGGAGGCGCCGGTATCGGCATGCACGTCATTCCGGTCGAGAAGGCCATTGACGCCGCGAGCACGTCGGTGCCTATTGAGCATATCGAGCATTGGCTCGACAAATACGAGGGTAAATATGCCGCTAGCACCTGCAGCTGCCGCGCGAGCCGTCGCGTGATGGGTGAGGGCTGCGCCGACGACCCGGCCGATTGGTGCATCGCCGTGGGCGATATGGCCGACTACGTGGTCGAGACCGATCGTGGCCATTATGTAACGCGCGACGAGGTCTACGACATCCTGCGCCAGGCCGAGGACAACGGCTTTGTGCACCAGATCACCAACATCGACGGCGAGAACAAAATCTTCGCCATCTGCAACTGCAACGTCAACGTGTGCTATGCCCTGCGCACCTCGCAGCTGTTCAACACGCCCAACCTGTCGCGTTCGGCCTATGTCGCCAAGGTCGAGAAGGACAAGTGCGTGGCCTGCGGTCGCTGCGTTGAGGTGTGCCCGGCCGGTGCCGCCAAGCTGGGCCAAAAGCTCTGCAGCAAAAAGGCCGGCGGCCGCGTGCCCGAGTATCCGCGCCAGGAGCTGCCCGATGCCACCAAGTGGGACCACACCAAGTGGTCGCCCAACTACCGCAACGACAACCGCATCGAGACGCATGAGTCCGGCACCGCTCCCTGCAAGACGGCCTGCCCCGCGCACGTTGCCGTTCAGGGCTATTTGAAGCTCGCGGCTCAGGGTCGCTATGACGAGGCCCTAGCACTCATTAAGCGCGAGAACCCGCTGCCCGCTATCTGCGGCCGTGTGTGCAACCGCCGCTGTGAGGATGCCTGCACCCGCGGCCGTGTGGACGCCGCCGTGGCCATCGACGAGGTCAAGAAGTTCATCGCCCAGCGCGATCTGGATGCCGCGACCCGCTATGTCCCGCCTGTGGTGACCCCGACGCGTGCCGGCGGCTTCGACCAGAAGATCGCCATCATCGGTGCCGGTCCGGCCGGCCTGTCCTGCGCTTTCTACTTGGCCGAGAAGGGCTACAAACCTGTCGTGTTCGAGAAGAACGAGCGCCCGGGCGGCATGCTCACCTACGGCATTCCCAGCTTTAAGCTGCAGAAGGATGTTATCGAGGCCGAGGTCGAGATCATTCGCCTGATGGGTGCCGAGTTCCGCTATGGCGTGGAAGTCGGTCGCGACGTGACGCTCGACGAGCTGCGCGCGCAGGGCTTTAAGGCCTTCTACGTTGCCATTGGCTGCCAGGGCGGCCGCCTTGCCGGCATTCCGGGCGAGAGTGCCGAGGACGTGACCGTGGCCGTCGACTTCCTTCGCGAGGTTAACAGCGGCAAGATCGATACCCTGTCCGGCCGCACCATTGTGGTGGGCGGCGGCAACGTGGCCATCGACGTTGCCCGCAACGCCTGCCGTCTGGGCTCTGAGCACGTTGAGATGTTCTGCCTGGAGAGCGAGGCCCAGATGCCCGCCAGCGAGGAGGAACGTCGCGAGGCCGTTGAGGACGGCGCTCACATCAGCTGCGGCTGGGGCCCCAAGGAGATTCACCTGGACGAGGCCGGTCGTGTGTGCGGTATCACCTTCAAGCGCTGCACGCGTGTCTTTGACGACGAGGGCCGTTTTGCGCCCGAGTACGACGAGAACGATCTGCGCCGTGTCGATGCCGACCGTGTCGTCATGTCAATTGGCCAGTCCATTGTGTGGGGCGACCTGCTGGCTGGCTCCAAGGTGGAGCTCGGCCGCGGCCAGGGTGCCCTTGCCGATCCCCAGACCTACCAGACCGCCGAGCCAGACATCTTTGTGGGCGGCGACGTCTACACCGGCCCCAGCTTTGCCATCGACGCCATCGCCGCCGGCCACGAGGCCGCCGTGTCCATCCATCGCTTTGTGCAGCCGGGCTCCACGCTCACCATCGGCCGCAACCAGCGCCGCTACACCGCGCTCGACCGCGACGACGTTGTGCTCGAGAGCTACGACAACGCGAGCCGCGAGGTTGCGCATGTGGACCGCGAACGCGAGAAGGCTGCGCCGTTTAGCGAGTATGTTGAGACCTTTACCGAGGAGCAGGTGCGCGCCGAGACCGCCCGCTGCCTGGGCTGCGGCGCCTCGATCGTCGACCCCAACAAGTGCATCGGCTGCGGCCTGTGCACCACCAAGTGCGCGTTTGACGCCATCCATCTGGATCGCGATCGCCCCGAGTGCTCAACGATGGTCAAATACGAGCAAAAGCTCCCAAGCCTCGGCAAGTACGCATTGAAACGTGCAATTAAGATCAAATTTGGGAAGAAGTAAGAGACCTAACAAGTAAGTGAACGGCGCAGAGGGCGGTTGGACAGCGAGCGGGTCCCAGGCGTGGCGAGGTGCCTTGAAAGAGGAGGGCATAGGGCTTTTGCCCATGCCCGACGATTGAAAGGCAGATCGCCCGTCTGGGACTCGCGCAGCGTCAAGCCGACCGCCGTTCGTTAGAACGGCGGAAGGAATTAAAAGTGCACGAGCTCGGAATCGTCTATCACATCATTCGCGATGTCGAGAACGTGGCGCGCGCCAATGGCGTGCGTCGCGTTTCGAGCGTGACGTTGCTGCTGGGCGAGGTCTCGGGCGTCGTTCCCGACTTGCTGCTTGACGCTTGGCGCTGGGCGGCAGATAAAAAGCCTATCACCGAGGGAGCGGAGCTTATCGTGGAGCCCGTCAACGCCGTGACGCATTGCGAGGCGTGCGGCCACGACTATGCGACGGTCGAGCATGGCAAGACCTGTCCCCATTGCGGTAGCGGCGATACCTATCTGCTCCAGGGCCAGGAGGTCATGATCAAGCAGATCGAGACCCCCGACGAGGACCCGGCAGACGCTGTCCCCGACGTCCCCGACGTCCCCGACGCCGTCGACGCCGCCAACCCCCTCCACATCGCCTAACATCCAATGACTACATGGGCTAGAGTTCTAAACATATTTGCTTCGGTTAGTCAAGCCATGTCTGTTTAAACAAAATAGTAGCAGTACAAGTACATTCGCACTTGCTTAAAATCATTATTAATGAACAGCCTGCTTATATCTGTAAAGTACATGGCTTGATGAGCAACGCTTTGGCGGGTAATGAGTCGAAAAGCAGCAACGTAACCAATTTGTAACAAACTTAGACGTTTAAACAAATAATCCAACCTTTTGCGAATTTAGCTATAATTCCACAATCCAAACAGGTATACTCCTTTCATGTCGTGTAGGAAATACGTAGACAAAAAGGAGGTTATGTGATGGTAAGTATTGTTCTTGCTAGCCACGGGGACTTGGCAGCTGGAATCAAGCAGACGGGCTCGATGGTCTTTGGCGATCAGCCGTCTGTTGCCGTGGTCTCGCTCGAGCCGAGCATGGGCCCCGACGATTTCCGTGCCAAGGTCGAGGAAGCAGTCGCTTCCTTCGAGGACCAGGAGCAGGTGCTCTTCCTCGTTGATCTGTGGGGCGGCACGCCGTTCAATCAGATCAGCGGGCTCATCGAGGGCCACGATTCCTGGGCTATCGTCACCGGTGTCAACCTGCCTATGCTCATCGAGGCATATTCGCAGCGCTTTGACGCAAAGAACACTGCACATGCGATCGCAAAACATCTCGTGACTGAGGCTAAGGCTGGCGTGCGCGTCAAGCCCGAGTCTCTGGAGCCCGAGGAGAAGAAGCCGGCTGCGGCCGCCGCTGCTCCTGCAGGCGCCATCCCTCCGGGAACGGTCATCGGCGACGGGCACATCAAGATTGCCCACGTCCGTATCGACACCCGTCTGCTTCATGGTCAGGTGGCCACCACGTGGACCAAGCAGATCAACCCCAACCGCATCATCGTGGTTTCCGACGGCGTTGCTCACGACGAGCTCCGCAAGACCATGATCGAGCAGGCTGCCCCTCCGGGAGTCCATGCCAACGTCGTGCCTATCAAGAAGATGGCCGAGGTCGTCAAGGACACGCGTTTTGGTGACACCAAGGCCATGCTGCTCTTCGAGAACCCGCAGGATCTGCTCAAGGCCATCGAGGCCGGCGTCGACATCAAGGAAGTCAACATCGGTTCCATGGCTCACTCCAAGGGCAAGGTCGTCGTCACCAACGCCGTCGCTATGGGCGATGACGACGTCAAGACTCTCGAGGCCCTCAAGGCCAAGGGCGTCAAGTTCGAGGTCCGCAAGGTTCCTTCGGATTCCTCCGAGGATCTCGACGCCATGTTGAAGAAAGCTAAGGCCGAACTGGCCGCTCAAGCATAGTAAAGGAGGGTCCGATACATGTCTGCAATCACTATTCTGCTTGTTGCGATTGTCGCGTTGCTTGCCGGTATGGAAGGCATTCTGGATGAGTTCCAGTTCCATCAGCCGCTCGTGGCATGCACGCTTATCGGTCTCGTAACCGGTCACCTTCAGGAGGGTATCCTCCTGGGCGGTTCGCTCCAGATGATGGCCCTTGGCTGGGCTAACGTCGGCGCCGCTGTCGCGCCTGACGCCGCTCTGGCCTCGGTCGCTTCTTCGATCATCATGGTGCTCGCCCTCAACGGTGGCGCCACCGATTCGGCCAAGGCCGTTACCACCGCTATCGCCGTCGCCGTCCCGCTGTCGGTCGCTGGTCTGTTCCTGACCATGATCTGCCGTACCATTGCTACCGCTATCGCTCACGCCATGGACGGTTGCGCCGAGAAGGGCGACTTCTCCGGCATCGAGCGCTGGCAGTATGCTGCCATCCTCATGCAGGGCCTTCGTATCGCCATCCCGGCAGTGCTTCTGTGCGTCATCCCGGCCGAGGCCGTTACCAACGCGCTTAACGCTATGCCCGACTGGCTGTCCGGCGGCATGGCTGTCGGCGGCGGCATGGTCGCTTCCGTCGGTTACGCCATGGTCATCAACATGATGGCCACCAAGGAGACCTGGCCGTTCTTCGTCCTCGGCTTTGTCCTTGCTGCCATCCCTCAGCTCACGCTGATCGCCCTTGGCCTCATCGGCATCTCCCTTGCCCTCATCTACCTTGGCCTTAAGGATCTGGCCAAGCAGGGTGGCGGCATGGGCGGTGGCTCCGGCGACCCGCTCGGCGACATTCTGAACGATTACGAGTAGGAGGGGAGTGATACATATGGCAGAGAACAAGATTCAGCTCACCAAGGCTGACCGCAAGAAGGTTTGCTTCCGTCATCAGTTCCTTCAGGGCTCGTGGAACTACGAGCGTATGCAGAACGGCGGCTGGTGCTTCGCAATGATCCCTGCGATCAAGAAGCTCTACACCAGCAAGGATGACCAGATTGCCGCTCTTAAGCGCCACCTGGAGTTCTATAACACCCACCCCTATGTTTCCGCCCCCGTCATTGGCGTTACCCTCGCCCTCGAGGAGGAGCGCGCCAACGGTGCTCCGATTGATGACGTCGCCATCCAGGGCGTCAAGGTCGGTATGATGGGCCCGCTCGCCGGCGTCGGTGACCCCGTCTTCTGGTTCACCCTTCGCCCGATTCTGGGCGCTCTGGGCGCTTCCCTGGCCATGTCCGGCAGCATCGTCGGTCCGCTGCTGTTCTTCTTCGCGTGGAACATCATCCGTTACGCTTTCCTGTGGTACACGCAGGAGTTTGGCTACAAGGTCGGCTCCTCCATCGCCAAGGACCTCTCCGGTGGTCTGATGGGCAAGGTCACCGAGGGCGCTTCCATCCTGGGTATGTTCATCATCGGCGCCCTGGTCGAGCGTTGGGTGTCCATTTCCTTCACCCCGATCGTCTCCACGGTCAAGCAGTCTGCTGGCGCCTTTATCGACTGGGCTAGCCTGCCCTCCGGTTCCGAGGGTATCAAGGAAGCGCTGACGATGTACAACTCCGTCGGTGCTACCGCCCTTGATCAGATGAAGGTCACCACGCTTCAGGCCAACCTCGATCAGCTCATCCCCGGCCTTGCCGCCGTGTGCCTGACCCTGCTGGTCTGCAAGCTCCTCAAGAAGAAGGTCAGCCCGATCGTCATCATCTTGGCTCTCTTCGCCGTCGGCATCATCGGTCGCTTCTGCGGCTTCATGTAAGCACGCTTCGGCTTAAGACCGAGAGTTGCTAGGCAAGGGCTTTTGAGCCATTGAAACGGACCGCACCCGGTGGGTACACTGGATGCGGTCCGATTGTTTTTATTGGAGGGCGAGGCGCGTATGGCGCAATCTCAGAACAGCACGGTCGATCTGGCAACGCCGGCAACCTGCCTGATGGGGCTTACCAGCCACGGTAACGTGATGGTGGGCAATAAGGCGTTTGAGTACTATAACGAGCGCAATCCCGAGGATTATATTCAAATCCCGTGGGACGAGGTCGACTATATTGCCGCCGAGGTTTTGCGCGGCACCAAGAAGATCACGCGTTTTGCCATCTTCACCAAGGACAACGGTCACTTTACGTTTTCGACGCGCGACGACAAAGAGACGCTTCGTGCGGTCCGCAAGTACGTCGATGAGGATAAGCTCGTGCGTTCGCCCGACTTTATCGATGTGACGGCCAAGGGCGCCAAGAGCATTCCTTCCGTTATCAAAAACCTCTTCCACAAAGGCAACTAGTCGTTGGGTAGTCGTCTGCGACGCTCTTAAACGACCAGTCATTAAAGAACGTCGCAGACGACTATCTCGAAGAGCGGCTATGCGCTGCATGGTAGTGGCGCAAATCTGCTACACTAGTACAACATGCCTCCGTAGCTCAGGGGATAGAGCACCGCTCTCCTAAAGCGGGTGTCGACGGTTCGAATCCGCCCGGGGGCACCAGAGGAATATCGAGCCCGGTACCACTACGGTGCCGGGCTCTTCTGGTCTAAAGGCCGGATTCGGACCGTCGACACCCGCGTCACCAATTTCCCTGCGGGGGGAGTTTTCGAATCCGCCCGGGGGCACCAGAAATTTGCCGAGCCCGGTACCACCACGGTGCCGGGCTCTTCTGGTTTAAGGCATACCGTAGTATTCGCTGCTTCAGATAAAGAAAGCGCCCGCTTGCTGGGGAAGCAAGCGGGCGCCTGTGAGCGAATATGTTTGCGGTGAGAGCCGTGATGAGCGGTGGGGTGGCGACTAGTTGGTCGTACCGGAATCGTCACCCGAGCCCGAACCCGAGCCCGAACCCGAGCCAGAAAGTGCGACCGTCAGCGTAATCGTGCTGTCGGTGGACTGCTTGCCAGTGGGGGAGACGCCCGTAACGGTGGCATCCTCGTTACCGCTTACGGGATTGCCGTTCTGGTCACAGAAGCCAATGTTATAGAAGCCGGCGTTGTTGAGCGCGGTAACAGCGGCGGAAATGCTCTTACCGTACAGGTTGCCCGGGACGGTGGCCTTGCCGGACTTCTTGGCAATGACGACGGTAATCGTGGCGCCGGGCTTCTGCTTGCCACTGGGGTTCCAGCTGATCACGGTGCCCTCGGTAACCGAGTCGTTCTCCTGGTAGCTCACGTCGACGCCAAAGCCTGCCATATCGAGGGCGTTGCGCGCCTGGGCCTCGGTCATGTCGGTCAGATCGGGGACGGACGTGGTATCCGGGCCGCCCGAGACCTTGTACGAGATGGTCGTGCCCTTCGCGACTTCCTTACCGGCTCCGGTGCCCTGCTCAAAGACCTGGCCCTCATCGGCCTCGTTGGCCTCCTCGGAGGCGTTGCCCTTCAGGCCAACGCTTGCCAGCGCGGCTTCTGCCTGGTCCTTGGTCAGGCCGACAAGCTGGGGAACCTCAACCTTCTCGGAGGGCTTGGGGCCCTTGGAGATTACCAGGTTCACCTTGGTGCCCTTGGCCTTCTTGGTGTTGCCGTTGGGCGTCTGCTCGGCGACCTTGCCCTCGTCGACATCGTCGTTGTAGCTTTGGTCGATGGTGCCGACCTCGAGGCCGGCTTCCTTGATCAGCTCGACGGCAGTCTGCTGGTCCTTGCCCAGCACATCGGGCACGGTGACCTGCTCGCCGCCAAAGAGTCCTGTGGCAAAGGCCACCACGATGCCGATGACGGCAACCGCTGCCACCACGGCGGCGATGATCTTGTTCTTGTTGGATTTGGGCTTTTCGACCTCGTAGGAGCCGGTGGAGCCCGAAACCGAGCTACGGGCGGTATTTTGGCCGCTCACGCCCGAGACGGGACGCACCATGGCGCGCGTCTGATCGGAAAGCTCGCGAGTCTTGGTGGCGCCCAGTTCACCGGGGGCACCGATGATGCGCGTGGGCTCCGAGACGTTGACGGCACGGCCCGACAGGTAGCTGTTGAGCACCTGACGCAGCTCGTCGGCGGTCTGGAAGCGGTTTGCGGGGTCCTTCTCCATGCACTTGAGGATGATGCGCTCAAGGTCGGCGTCGACACCGGAGTTGATCTGGCTCGGCGGAATAGGCAGCTCGTTGACCTGCTTGAGTGCGACCGAGATAGCGTCGTCACCGTCAAAGGGAACGCGGCCGGTGGCGCACTCGTACATCACGACGCCCAGCGAGTAGATATCCGAGGTGGGGCCGAGGTCCTGACCGCGGGTCTGCTCGGGGCTGACGTAGTGGGCGGTCCCCAGCACGTTGTTGTCTTGCGTGAGGTGGCTGTTCTTGGCGCGCGCGATGCCAAAGTCCATGACCTTGATGTTGCCGTCGGGCAGCACCATGATGTTCTGCGGCTTGATGTCGCGGTGGATGATCTCGTGCTTGTGGGCGACCGAAAGCGCGGAGCTGATCTGCGAGCCGATCTGGGCGACCTTCTTGGGGTCGAGGGCGCCGTGGCTCTTGATGCCGCTCTTAAGGTCGGTACCGCGCAGGTACTCCATGACGATGTAATAGGTGTCGCCGTCCTTGCCCCAATCGTAGACGCCCACGATATAGGGGGAGGAGAGACCGGCTGCTGCCTGGGCCTCCTGCTTAAAGCGTGCGGCGAAGGTTGCGTCGCCAGCATACTGCGGCAGCATGATCTTGACGGCTACCGTGCGGTCGAGGACCTGGTCCTGTGCACGGTAGACGGTCGCCATGCCGCCTGTTCCCACCTTATCCTTGAGGAGGTATCTTCCCCCGAGGACCCTCTGTTCCATTCCTGCTCCTAACATAACTATTCGCTCAACGATGTGTGTAGTACCTACGATGTGGCCGCTGGGGCCGTGTGGCGCGTTGCCGCTAACTCTTCGGCCGCGGCGCGCCTCGGGTGTCCGATTCGATCATGGGCATCACGCTCCCTGTGCGGCAAGCGCCGCGGTCAGGACAATGCCGGCGATCTTGGCGGCCTCGACGTCATGCTTGTCGTAATCCTCTAAGGCCACCGAGATAGCGACCGTGGGTGAATCGTAAGGTGCAAAGCCAACGAACATCGAGTTGACGTTGGTGCCGCCGGTCTCGGCCGAGCCAGTCTTGCCGGCGACCTTGACGCCGGGGATTTGGGCATCGGTGCCGGTGCCGGACTGGACGACGGCAAGCATGGCCTGCTTGACCTGGTCGGCCGTGGCGGAGCTGACGGCCTGACCCAGCGAGCGGGACTGCGTGGTCTTGACCACGGTTCCGTCCGGGGCGAGTACCTGGGCTACAAAGTACGGGTCCATGACCACGCCGCTGTTAGCGATGGCGGCGGCAATCACGGCGTTTTGCATGACAGTGGTCTGCGGGCCGGGCGTGTGGTCCATGCCGACAGGCTGGCCGGCGCCGGCCCAGGCGGTCTCCCACTCGGTCATGAGCGACGGGTCGGCCATGATGGAGGCCGCGGAGGTCAGGTCCTGGCCGAGCTTTTGGCCATAGCCAAAGGCGTTGGCAAACTGCACGAGCGTGTTTGCGCCAACTTCGTTTGCCACCTGGCCAAAGACGACGTTGGAGGACACGGCAAAGGCCTGCTGCAGGCTGATGGTGCCGTAGCTCTCGTTGGCAGAGTTGGTGACCGGTGCGTTGCCGATGTCCATGGAGCCGGGCGCCTGGTAGGTGCTGGTAAGGCTGGCGGTACCGGTCTCGAGTGCCGCGGAAAGCGTAACGACCTTAAACGTTGAGCCCGGCGTGTACAGCGCGTCCATGGCGCGATTGTACATGGAGCCGTCCTCGCCGCCGCCCGTCTGCAGCAGGGCATCGATGTTGGTGTTGTCGTAGGTGGGCGAGCTGGCACATGCGAGAACCGCGCCGGTACGCGGGTCGATGACCACTACAGCGCCCTTAAAGCCCTTGAGTGCCTGCTCAGCAGCCGTCTGGATGCGCGAGTCGATGGTGAGCTTGGCGGTGTTGCCCGGCTGGGTCTGGCCCGCGAGCGACGCGATGGCGTTGTTCCAGCTGGAGTAATCCTTGGAGCCGGTGAGCGTATCGTTCATGACGCTCTCGATGCCGGTGGTGCCATACTGCTGGCTCACGTAGCCAACCACGTGCGCTGCCAGGTTACCGTTGGGGTAGGAGCGTACGTAGGTGCCGTCCTCCTGCTGCAGCGACTCGGCCAGCGTCACGCCGTCGGACGTGATGATGGAGCCGCGCTGGATGTACTTGGAGCGGGCGATGGTGTGGTTGTTGGTCGGCATGTCCTGATAGTCCTTGGCCTTGATGACCTGGACATAGGTGAGGTTGCCGATAAGGATGGCGAACAGCGCCGTAAAGGCGAGCACCGCACGGGTTAGACGGTTGGCGAGCGCAACGCGGCCGAGCACACCGGATTCAGGCGTGTCGAGCAGGCGACGGCGCATACGCGAGCCGACGGAATGGCTGCCGCTGCCGTAGGAAGACGAGGTGGCAAAGCGCGTGCCCGTCGGGGCGGCGGCAGATGCGACCTGATCATCGGTGATGGCAGCCATGGTGCCGGTGCCGGTAAGCTCGGCCTCGCGTCCGGTCGCCTCGTCACCGGCGCGCAGCAGGAGCGCGACGATGATAAAGCTCGCCAGCAGCGAGGAACCGCCCTGGCTCATAAAGGGCAGGGTGACGCCGGTCAGCGGGATCAGGCGGGTTACGCCGCCAACGATCAAGAAGGCCTGGAAGCTGATGGCGGCCGTAAGGCCCGTGGCGCTAAAGGCGGCGAGGTCGGATTTAGCGCGAGCAGCCGTGGTCAGGCCGCGAACGGCAAAGAGCATAAACAGGATGAGCACGGCGCCGCCGCCCAAAAGGCCCATCTCCTCGCCGATAGCCGAGAAGATAAAGTCGGACTCGACGACAGGGATGTTGTTGGCCATGCCGTTGCCGATGCCAACACCGACCAGGCCGCCATCGGCAAGCGAGAAGAGCGACTGGACGATCTGGTAGCCCTGACCCTGGGCGTCCTTAAACGGATCGACCCAAACCTGGAAACGCACCTGAACGTGCGATAGGAACTTGTAGGCGCCCACGGCTCCGACGGCTAAGAGCGCAAGGCCGATAACGACATACGAAAAGCGCCCCGTGGCAACGTAGAGCATCAGCAAGAAGATGGTGTAGAACAGCACGGCCGAACCCAGATCGCGTTCGAAGACGACGACGAGCAGGCACACACCCCACACGGCAAACAGCGGCAGCAGCAGTCGCAGGCGAGGGATCTTAAAGCCCAGGATCTTGCGGTTGGAGATGGAGAGCAGCTCGCGGTTCTCGGCCAGGTACCCGGCCAGGAACAGCACGATAAAGACCTTGGCGAACTCGCCGGGCTGGATGGTAAAGCCCGCGATGCGAATCCACAGCTTGGAGCCCGAGATCGTGGTGCCGATAAAGATAGGCAGCATCAGCAGGATGATGCCGATGATGCCAAAGGTGTACTTGTAGCGCATGACCACGTCGAGGTTTTTGACCAGTGCGAGCGTTCCCACCATCAGGGCCACCGAGACAAACAGGATGATGAGCTGTGAGATGGCGAGAGCGGGGGCGAGACGCGTCACGAACGTGATGCCGATGCCCGAAAGTATAAATACGATGGGTAGGATGGCGGGGTCGGCACCGGGTGCCAAGATGCGCACGGCAATGTGGGCCGCGGCAAAGGCGGCAAAGAGGCCGATCGGTACGGCGAGCGTCTCAAAGGAGATGGCAGCGCCCGCGGTGAGCACGTACATCGCATACAGCAGGATGACGGGGAACGCCGAGGCGATGAGCAAGAGCAGCTCGGTGTTGCGGCGACTCATAAGCGGCACTCCCTTTCTAATTCTTATCGGAGGCTTCGGCCTCGGCGGACTGTTCGGCGGTTTTCTCGGAATCTGATTCGGAGGTCGATCCCTGATTGGTGTTGTCGCGAATCGTTTGCGCGTCGATCACCTGGCGGGTCTGCTCC
The DNA here is from genome assembly GCA_905199455.1 of Collinsella aerofaciens. Taxonomy (GTDB): domain Bacteria; phylum Actinomycetota; class Coriobacteriia; order Coriobacteriales; family Coriobacteriaceae; genus Collinsella; species Collinsella aerofaciens_AW. The sequence goes on from CAJKGV010000001.1 coordinate 28,037, forward strand.
TCGTCGATCTGGTGGCGGTACTTGGATATCGTGTCCTGCGCATCGTCAACACTTGTTTGGGGAATACCCGCCTTGAGGCGGTTTTGCGTGTCTTCGGGCAGGTCGGATAGCTTGATGCTGGTTTCGCTCTCGAGCCAGTGGAGCTTGAGTCCGAGCGGCTTGCCGGGCAGGCCGCGCCAGACGGCGACATTGCCCTGGTAGGTACCCAGGTAGTACGAGCCGGTGATACCCGTGTAGGCCCAGATGCCAGCTGCCAGCACAAAGACGAGGGCCAGGATGGCGGCGATAGTAATGTTGCGGCGACGCACGCGCTGCGCCTCGCGCATAACGCCATCGTCAACCAGGTCAACGACTACTACGGTCACGTTGTCGTGGCCGCCGGCGGCAAGCGCCGCGTCCACTAGGTTGTCGACGCAGATTTGCGCGGTTGAGGACTGCGTGGCGATGTTCTCGATATCGCTATCGGGAATCATGCTCGAAAGGCCGTCGGAGCACAGGATCAGACGGTCGCCTTCCTCGATATGCAGAGTGAAGTGGTCGGCATACATAGCGGGGTCCGAGCCCAGCGCGCGGGTGATGACCGAACGGTTGGGGTGGACGCGAGCCTCATCTGCCGTGATCTCGCCGGCGTCCACTAGCTCCTCCACGTAGGAGTGGTCGCGGGTCACGCGGATGAGCGTGCCCTCGTGGAGCAGGTAGGCGCGAGAGTCACCCACGTGGGCGATGGCGAGCGTGTCGTTTTCGATATAGGCGCAAGTGGCTGTGCAGCCCATGCCGGGCTTGCCCAGGCCATTCAAGGCAGCCTCGATTACGGCGGCGTTGGCGGCCTCGACGGCTGCCGCCAGGCGTGCGGCGTCGGCAGACTGAGGAGCTGTCTTGGCGATGGTCTCGACAGCGATAGAAGAGGCCACCTCGCCGGCAGCGTGACCACCCATGCCGTCGCATACGCAAAAGAGCGGCGACTGCACCAGGTAGGAATCCTCATTGTGCGGGCGCACGCAGCCAACGTCGGAGCGGGCGCCCCACATGAGTTGCGTGGTGGTGCCGGCATCATAGGTCGAGTCGGTCTCGATGCGCTCCTCGGTTAGGGGTTCAAAGCTCATGGTCGAGCCGGGGTCTTTGAGCTTGGCCTCAACGGCGGCAACGTCGATTTCGGCTGTGTCACCGGGAGAGACGGTGTCGGTCTCGGCGTTTGATTCGGAATCGCCGGTGTCCGGGGAGTCGGGCTCCTCGGAAACGCGGGCGGTCGACTCGTCATCTTGCGGGCTGACGTCTATAGGCTCGGGCGTCGCAAAGTGCGACGGCGCGGGCGTGTTTTGCGACTGGGCGGCGGGCTCGGCCACGGCATCGGACTCGCTTGCGGGCGCAGGCTGCGGGGTCTTGGGTGCAGGGCCGTCCTCGGGGGATGTCCCCGCCTCGGGCGCCGGCGTAGACGCGGGCGCAACCTCGGATGCCGGGGCTATGGGAAACGCCGGCGCGGCGGGCTCGGGTGCCGCAAACACCGCAGCGCTCTCGTTGATTGCCGCGGCGAAGGGCTCTGCAAAGTGAGCCGGCGCCGGGGTTGCTTCGGGCGCTGTGGGCTGTTCCGCAGCATGTGCGCCGATGGGCGCCGCTACGGTATCCTCTTCGTCCTCGTTATCGGCGAGATCCGAAATATCATGCGTTACATGCGAAAGAGGCAGGGAGAACACGGTGTCCTCGGGCTCCACGGGTGCGGAGCCCGCCGGAGCGGCGTGGGCCGGTGCAGCTGTGGCGGCGGCCGGTGCCTCGGTCATAGTTGCGGACTTGTTCTCCTCGTCGATCATCGACGGTTCACCTTCATGACCACGTCGCCAATCTGGACTTCGTCGCCCTCACGCAGCGTCGCGGGCTCCACGAGCTGGCGGCCGTTGACGAGCGTGCCGTTAAGCGAGTTGAGGTCCTCGATGATGAGCGCCGGGCCCTGCAGCGAAAAGCGCGCATGCGAGGCCGAGACGAACGGTTCGTTGATGCAGATGTCCGAAGATGGCGAGCGACCGACGATGACGGGGCCGAGCATGTCTACGTGGATGCCGCGGATACCGCGCGGACCCTTGTCCACATCAATCGTCCAGATAGCCGAGTCGCGGCGCTGCCCGCGCACAAGTCCCACGCCGGTCTTCATGACGGCGAACAGGAAGATATAGAGCAGGGCGACCAGGACGATGCGGCCTGCAAAAAGGACGATATCGATGTTCATAAGCGACTATCCCCTAAATTCAAAGGTGCTCAGGCCAAACGTCAGCAGATCGCCGTTGCGCAGCGGGCAGCGCGTAATGCGGCGGTTGTTGACGAGCGTGCCGTTGGTGGAATTGAGGTCCTCGATCGACCAATCCGAGCCCGTAAAGGTGAGCTGGGCGTGGCGACGCGACACGTTGGGGTCGCGCAGGGCAATGTCGGAAACCGAGCGCTCGCGACCGATAGTCACCTGTGCGGAGGTGATGCTATGGCTCTCGCCGCTCACGACGTCAACGAGCTGGGCGAGCGGGCGCTGCGGGGCGCGAGTGCTCGCCATGTTGGAGGCGATGCCGGCTGCGGCGCCTAGGCCCACGGCGGCACCGGTCGCGGCGGCTCCGCCCATGCCGGCAAGCGCGTCGCGCGAGACGGTCTGCGGCACCGGGATAGGTGCGGCGGCGGGGTCGGGGACGCTAGGCGCGAAGGGGTCTGCCGCGGCAAGCGGGTCGGGAGCGGCGGCGCGAGGCGTCGGCTGCTGCTGGGGCATGGCGGCGGGGCGCTGCTGCTGCGGGGCAGCAAACTGCTGCTGGCCGGCGCGCGGGGCGCTGGCGGCACGGCTTGCCGCGGAGTTGTTCTGGCCCAGGCCGTTTTGATAGGCGCGCTCTTCTTCGTACAGGCGGCCGAGCGTGGGGGCATCGACGTTCTCGGCAAAGACCGAGAACTTGCCGGCGCGCAGCTGCGGATCGATCATAAAGCGCACGAGGGGCTCGCCGACAAAGACATAGCGGCGCTTTTCGGCCTGCGCCTTCACAAACTCGCGGACCTCGCGCGAAAGCTCGGGGTAGAACGGGGCGAGCATGGGATCGTCGTCGGCGGCGATAAGGATGGTATAGAGTGCCGGCGCCGTGTTGACGCCGTTGATCACCAGAGTCTGATCCTCCATGTCGCGAGCGGCCTGCTTGGCAAGCTTCTTAAAGGAGAACGGGGCACGGGTGGCACCGAAGATGCCGGCCACGTGGTCCTCGAAGATGTTCAGGAAGTTCACGAAAGATCACTCTCCGTATAGGTTCTTTGGTATCCGAGCAAATATAGGCATATCCCAACGATTATAGAGGATAGGGTTCCCGCAACCGCCGCCTTGGCGACGACCGCGGCTGCAAGGCCGGCAATTTCCATATGGTGTGCAAGACAGGACGCCGCTGCGCAGCCGATGCCGGTGACAGCGATGGCGGCGATTGCGGCAAGGTTTGAGCCCTGATCGGCACGCTTGGCATGGGCATTGAGCAGCGCAGATGACGCTGCGGCAGTTGCCGCGACCAGCACAAAGGCAGCCCAAAGGAGCGGGTCTCCCAGCGCTGCGGCAACGTTACCGAGCCCCAGTACGCCTCCGGCTGAAAGCGCGACCGTGGCCAGACGGGCAAAAAGCGCGCCCATGCCCGTTGCCGCTGCGGCGCTTGCCGGGCCGAGCCAAAATGACGCGACGCCGGCGGCGACCCCAGCTGCCAGGAAGGTATTGCCGGTCAGACAGCCAAGCGCGAGTGCACAGGTGAGCGCGGCGCTCGCGGCAGCCTCGGTGCGACCCCAGGCGATCCACCAACCGGACATGGCGGCGGCAAAGATCACCGCGACGGGCAACATCGACAGGATGCCCTGTGCCTGCATGGTGGCGTTGGCCATGAGCACCAAAAAGCCCACAGCCGAGATGGCCGAGCCAATCTGGGGGGCCAGGCCAGCCGCCGCTCCGATCGCGATAGCCGCAATGGCCAGGCCGGGAAGCGCCGCGACCCCAGCCGCTTGCATCAGCAAAAAGCTAAAGGCGCCGCACGCTAGCGCCGAGATAGCACGCATGGTGTAGTCGCGCGCATGGCTCCAGCGCGTGCCCGCCCAGCCGAGTGCGGGGTCGACTTCGATGACGTCGTCCTCGTAGTACGACGGCTCGATATCGTCGAGCTCCTGCTCGTCATCCGAAAGCTCGCCAACCATTTGCTCCAAGCTGCGACGGCCCTCGCGCACGCTGCCCAGACCGGCAAGGAGCTGGTCGCAAAATGCCTCGATGCTGCTGGGGCGGTCCTGCGGCATGGGGGAGAGCGCACTCATGAGCGTGGCCTCGGCTCCTGGGGGAAAGTGTGGTATCAGCTCGCTGGGATAGGTGGCGCCGCCGATGATGCGGTCGAGCGAGTCGGCGGGCGTGGCCGCCATAAAGGGAGCGCTGCCGCACAAGCCCTCATAGATAACGCAAGCAAGGGCAAAGACATCAGCGCGTTCGTCGACCGTGCCGGTCTCGATATCGAGCTGCTCGGGCGGCATATAGCCGATGGTGCCGCCGCGCGAGCCGCCAAAGCCACCGGCGGACGACAGTCGCGCCATGCCAAAGTCGGTGAGCTTTACATTGCCCGAGTGGTCGATGAGCACGTTGGCGGGCTTAATGTCCAGGTGGAGTACGCCATTACTATGGGCAAAGGTGAGCGCCTGCCCCAGCGCGTCGGCAATGGCCGCCGCCTCGTCAAAGGTGAGCGAATGGCCGTCAACTCGATGCAAAAACTCGGCGAGCGACATGCCATCGACATATTCCATAACCAGGTAGGCATAGGCGGTGTCGTGCGTAAAGTCGATGACCTGCACGATATTGGGATGTTGAAGCATGGCGGCAGTGTGTGCCTCGCGCAGGACATCCATGATGTCGCTGGCGGGCATGCCGGCACCGTTGATAAGGGGGATGCGCTTAATGGCGACGCGGCGGCGCAGGTGTGTGTCGCGGCAGATCTCGATGGAGCCAAAACCGCCGGTCGCAAGTGTCTCGAGCGGCTGGTACCGCTTGAGCAGCTCGCGAGAGCTGGTGCCCTCCAAAGGAACGTCCGGCGAGAACCGGGCGGTATGTTGCGAGAAAAGCGGCATGGCCAACCCTCGTGCGTTTAAAGTTCGTTTGCGAGTGGCGGGCGCGGAGCCGAGCCGTTCGCGGTGGCATAGATGCTGCTAGTGTAGCACGCTCGGGTGCATGGGGAGGATAGCGGGATGCGAGGTTGCCTGTCTGACTTGGCCTTAGCGCTTCTTCTTGTTCTTCTTCTGCTTGCGTTGCTTGCCCTTGGTCTCCTGGGGCTTGTCGCCCTGCTTGGCCTCGGCGGCGGCCTTCTCGGCCTTCATTTTCTTCTTCTTGGTCTCGATGCGGAGTTTTTTGTTGATGCGCGCCTTAAGGAAGGAGCCAAACTGCTCGGCATCGCCACGGACGAAGGTGTCCTTGGGGATCGTCACGCCCTGGTCGGCGAACATGGCCACAAAGATGCGCTCGCCGTCGAGCACGTGGTCGAGCTTTTCAAACGGGAAGAACTGCGACTTGCCGCTCTTGCCCCAAACCATCAGGCCGTCCTCGTTGGCGGCGACGCGGCGATAGCGGCCACCCATGGACTCGTCGGCCTCAACGGCGTCGATAAAGTCGCGGGCGAGGGTGTGGTGCAGGTTTTTGCTCCACCAGGCCAAAAAGGCGCCGAACACGATCAGGACGACGCCAAACTTGATCCAGTTGCCGCCGGCCACCAGCATGCCGATGCCGATGAGCGCGGCAATTGCCGCGGCGACATACAGCGAGCCGCGACGCCTGGGCGAGGCGACCAGGCGGGCGAAGTCGGTGACCAGGTCGTTTTCATACTGGTACTCGTTGAGGTACAGGATGCCGTCGTCGGCTGCGGCCTGCTCCTCGAGCGCGACCTCGACCTGGTCGGCTGCTTCGGAGGGGACGAGGTTGCTCTCTGCGTCTGCCATGCTCTTTGGACTCCTATCGCGGCGGGCTCGCCGTACGGGTATTATGGAATGCAGTATGCCGTGCGACCGCATGGCCGCCGCGGCAACAAGACTCAGTATACCCGGGGGAGCACCCATGGAATCGTTGTACCGAAAGTATCGCCCGCTCACCTTCGACTCCGTGGTGGGCCAGCAGCATATCGTCTCGACGCTCGAGCACGCCATCACCGAGGGGCGCCTGTCCCACGCCTACCTGTTCTGCGGACCGCGCGGCACGGGCAAGACCACCATGGCGCGCATTCTGGCCAAGGCGCTGCTGTGTCGCAATGCCGAGGCGGCGCGCGCCGAGGGTGCAAGCGGCTGCATGCCCGACGGTACTTGCGAGGAGTGCGAGCTCATTGCCGAGGGTAACCACCCCGATGTCTACGAGCTCGATGCCGCCTCCCGCACGGGCGTGGACAATGTGCGCGAGGAAATCATCAACTCCGTCAACTTTGCCCCGGTGCGCGGCAAGTACAAGATTTATATCATCGACGAGGTCCACATGCTCACAACGGCGGCGTTTAACGCGCTGCTCAAGACGCTCGAGGAGCCGCCGGCACACGTGATCTTTGTGTTGTGCACCACCGACCCGCAAAAGATTCTGGAGACCATTCTCTCACGCTGCCAGCGCTTCGATTTCCACCGCATCGGCAACGAGGATATCGAGCATCGCCTGTCTTACGTGTGCGAGCAGGAGGGCTTCGATTACGACGACGAGGCACTCGCCATTGTGGCGCGCCATGCCAAGGGCGGTATGCGCGACGCGCTTTCCACGCTGGAGCAGCTGAGCGTCTTTGGCAACGGTTCTGTGCATGCGGACGACGCCCGCTCGCTTTTGGGCGAGGTTTCGGACCAGATCCTGGGCGAGTTTTCCCGCGCCATTGCCGATCGCGATGTTGCCGAGCTCTATGGACTGATCCGTGCGCAGGTCGAGGAGGGCAATGACCTGCTGGAGCTGACGCGCGACCTGGTGGCGCATGTGCGCGACGTGTACGTTGCCTGCGTTGCCGGTGCCCGTGCCGAGCTGTTTGAGGGCGGCTCCGAGCAGGCCGAGGCGCTTGCTGCCGAGGCCGCTGCCTTTGGCGAGCATCCTGCCGACCGCCTGGCCCGCGTGCTGACGGTGCTCGACGATGCCGCACTGGAGATGAGGGGCGCGAGCGACGTGCGCCTGGTGCTCGAGATTGCCTGCACGCGTCTGGCGCGTCCCGAGGCCGATTTAACGATTGAGGCATTGGCCGAGCGCGTGGCACGCCTGGAGGCCATGATTGCCAACGGCGCCGTGCCGGCGAGCGTGGCTGCTGCTCAGGCCGCCGCGCCTGCAGCATCCGTACCCGCTGCTGCCCAACAGCCGACGCTCATTTCGGGCGCTCGTGCTGCCGCTCCGGCGGCATCCGCTGCCCCCGCTGCTACGTCCGCGCGCCAGGGCGGTATGCCTTGGGACCGCGGCGCTGCTGTTCCGGCTGCCCAGCCTGCGACCAAGTCCGCGGCTCCTGCGCCGGCGCCCAGACCTGTAACGCCTGCACCTCAGCCCGTTGCGGCTCCGGCTTCCGCGCCTGCTGCATCGACCGTGTCGGTGTCCAAGCCCAACAACGCCGCCCAGGTTGCCACCGCCGGTGCTGCCGAGACCCCCGCGGTTGAGGACGCCGGCGAGCTCCAGCGCAAATGGGCCGAGGTCGTCGAGCGCGTCAAGGCTCGTCAGGCCTCCTACGCAGGGCTTTTGCTCAACGCCCGCGCCACGGCCGACGACGGCTCCAAGCTCACGGTCTCGTTCCCTGCGGGCTCGACCTTTGCCATCAAGATGCTCGGTCGCGCCGATACGCAGTCGGTGGTCCTGCCGACGGTCTGCGCGGTCTTCGGTCGTCGTACCGTCGACTATGTCCTGGATGGGGGTGGCACGCCGGCTCCTCAACATGAGGAGCATTCTCCATCTGCACGGGCTGCGGTATCTGCGGACCCGCAACCCGTGTCCTCGGTGCCCCCTGCATCCTCGAGCGCCAGCGCGACGCAGCCAAAAGCGGCGCCGGTAGCGGCACCGACCCCGTCGGCGCCTGAACCCGCTGCGCCCAAACCGGCTGCTCCGATCCCCGCGCCCAAGTCCGCTGCCGCGCCTGCGCCCAAGTCATCCGACCTGGCCAAGGCCCCTTGGCTGCGCTCCGACAACCCTGCCGGTGCTCCTGCCACGGGCAAGCTCCCGACCGAGCCCGCGCCCCGAGCGCCCGAGCGCGCGTCCGTCCCCATGGCTCAGCCGCCTGCGCAGGCTGCGCCATGGGAATCCGAGCAGGTGCCCTACGACGATGCTATGGTCGGTGGTTTTGCTGCCGATGCCGGCGGGGACAATCTGCCCCCGTTCGACGTGCCGGGTGCGGCGTCCGCGACCAAGGCCGCTGCTGTGGCACCCGCAGCCTCTGCAAACGACGACGTCCCCGCCGCTCCCTGGGAATCCAATCCCGGTGCTGGCAGCCCCTTCGGCCATCAGGGCGCAGCCCCGAGCATCCCGCAGACCGAGGACGAGGCCAAGGCCCTCATCCGCAGCGTCTTCGGTCAGTCCACCATCTTCAAGCCGGTGGAGTAACCGTGCGGGCGGGTATGCTGCTCAAGAAGAGATCTCTTTGCCCGGGCGCATCTGTATTTCGGACATGTGCAACGTGGTGCCGCGTATATCGCATTCGAGCAGACAGGTGCGTGACGGTCGGCCTAGGATGCTGAGGTCGATACGATACGTCGCATGGCTGTCCGTGTACTCGACTTGCTCGGCGTTAATGGTTGCTCCGATTGCCAAATAAACGCCTAGCTCGGCATCGACAATCTTGAAGTCCTTTATCTTGACCTTGAACTCTTGATAGAGGGACGGGCTGTTGTAGTAGACGGTTCGGGTTCCGTCGGTGCACTCATCGGTCGTCTCCCATTTGACGACGGGCTGGTCCGAGCTGGCTATCAGCAGTTCTGCTCCAAAAGCTATGGCATGGGTGATGACAACCAGCAATGCCCAGCCGACAAAGAGATAGAGAACCACATATGCAACGGGGTGTTTTGAGCGGATGTTTTGGAGCGCGTTGGGGGCATTCATGGGGCACCTCCAAATTACTATCTATGGCAATCAAATTATACCTCGCCGTCATGAGCGCCGCCTCGAGTAGTGGCTCGGCATTTAGCCATTTAGTGGTACGCATTAAATGTCGGATTCCGGCTCTACAAGATTTAGCTTTAAATATTATGCAGATGCGAATTATTCAACTTTGCATAATCTATGGGTGCGGCTTGCGCTCCAGGACATGTATATCGACTGAGGTAACACGTCCGCCCCGCTCGCTGGCCTCGCGCCGTGGTACGATTTTTGAGTTTGAAAGTCCCGCCGTGCTCCGGCTGCCCTTGCAGCTCGGCGTGCGGCCGCACGTAAAGGAGCCATCATGGCCGGTATGAACATGCAGCAGATGATGAAGCAGGCTCGCAAGATGCAGGAGCAGCTTGCCGCCGCGCAGGAGAACCTCAAGTTCCAGACCGTCGACGCCTCTGCCGGCGGCGGCATGGTCAAGGTGACCGTTAACGGCGAGATGGAGCTCGTCAACCTCACCATCGATCCCGATGCGCTCGATCCCGAGGACGTCGATATGCTGCAGGATATGATCATGGCTGCCGTCAACGAGGCCGTCCGCGGCGTCAACGAGCTCGCCAACAAGCAGATGGGCGCCATCACCGGCGGCCTCAACATCCCGGGCATGCCGTTCTAAGACACGCATATATATGAGTGCCAACCACAGTCTGCAAAAACTGCTCGATGAGCTGGGCCGTCTGCCGGGCATTGGTCCCAAGTCGGCCCAGCGCATCGCCTATTACCTGTTGGAGGCCGACGCCGAGGAGGCGCGCCGCCTGGTCGAGGCCATCCTGGAGGTCAAGCAGGAGGTCCACTTTTGCAGCCGCTGCTTTAACTACGCCACGGCCGACGAGTGCTCCATCTGCCAGGACCCGATGCGCGATACCACTCGCATTTGCGTGGTGGGCGAGCCGCGCGATGTCCAGGCGATCGAGCGCACGGGCAGCTACCACGGCCTCTACCACGTATTGGGCGGCGTGATCAGTCCCATGGACAAGATTGGCCCCGAGCAGCTGCACATTCGAGAGCTGCTGGCACGCTTGGGCCACGAGGACATCCACGAGGTCATCATCGCCACCAACCCCAATATTGAGGGCGAGACCACGGCGAGCTATCTGGCCCGTACCATCAAGCCGCTGGGCGTCGAGGTATCGCGTCTGGCAAGCGGCCTTCCCGTGGGCGGCGACCTGGAGTATGCCGACGAGCTTACGCTTGGGCGCGCCATCGAGGCCCGTCGCGCGATTTAGGTGGCGAGCCTGCTCCTGCCGTATGTTTTCCTCGCGACGCACGGGGTAGTCATAATTTCCCCGTGCGACTGTGAGTTTGTTGTGCAACAAAGATGCTTCGTATCCGCTTATCGCATGGATGCTTCCGCTCGCATCCTTAATTTGCCCATTCGTTGCGCAACCTTTTGGGTTCGCTGATACACTCAAATATGGATTTGAATGAATGCGCCGCTCCCAAGCGGCGTGTTTTTGTTGGAGGAGAACGCATGCGGCCCGGTGGCACTCAGACAAAGCGCGGCGCCGCGGTGCGCATGCGGCGCCGACTGGGCTTGGCGCCGCGGGCGTACGCACTGCTGTCTTGCTCGCTGGTGCTGGTCATAGCTGGCGTTTCTGCCTATGGCATGACCGTGCCGTCCATGATGCAGGCGCATGCCGCACGCGAACCGCGCGTGGGGCATGAGGTCAAAAGCGATCTGGGCACCACGACTGGATATGCTTGGGCAAGTGTGGTCGGGCATATTGTGTTTGGCACCGACGATGCGGACGGCGCCGAGGCCCCGGACAACGAAGTCACGCTTGCCAATGGCAAAACCATCGTGCTCACCAACACCAAGATCATCGATCGATTGTCCAACAATAGCGTGGCGGCAACGGTGAATAAGGTCGAGCAGCAAAAGGAGCAGGACGCCCAGCAGTCCGGAAAGCCCGGTAGCTCGGATACTTCTGGCTCCGGCTCGGATTCATCGAGTTCGGGCGGCGGCTCTGGGTCGGGTTCCTCTACCGGAGGGCCTGGAAACGGCGGCTCGACGGGCGGCAACACTGACAACGATGCAAACTCCGGCGGCCTTTCCGCTGCTGAGGAAGAGAGCATTCACAGTTGGCTTGTGACCAAGTACAACATGCTCGACGGCTATGTTTCTCGTGCCAATGACGTGGTCTCGACCTATAACTCTACGGGAGATCCCAGGCCGTGCGACAGCCTGGTCGGGGAGATGTTTGTCATTCGAGCCGAGTTCGGTCGTCAGACATTCTCGCCCCGGTCAAGGTGGTATCAGCAGTATGCCAATCTGTGGGGCTGTTACACCAACCTATGCCAATGGGTCGGCCATTACGGCGATGATGACGTCGCGCTCGGTAACTTCAACAATAACGTGGCGGCGCTTGCCCTATGATGACCGATCTTGCATCCACCACACCACAATCGCTCGGTCGCGATCCCATGGTCGGCCTGCGCCTTGCGCGTGTCGACGGGTTTGAGCCGGCCATTGCGCTCGGTCAGGACGAACTGCCTGCCTATCTGCGTCGTTTTACGATGCTGTTTGCCGACGATGCCACCATGCGCCGTGGCGGTATCGGCCGCGTGACGCGTGCCGTCAACGCCCAAGGCGAGGCCGTGGCACTCAAGCAGCTCATCTTGCCGGCGCGCGATGAGTTTGACGACGATGCCGCTCACGAGGCGCTGGTCGCCAAGTTCAAGGCAGCGTTTCGCGAGGAATACGAATGCCATCGCGCCCTTTCGGGCCTCAAGGGCTTTCCCCGCCTCTATGGCTGGGGCGAGGTCGACGGTGTGCCTGCAATTGTCATGGAATGGGTCGAGGGCGAGACGCTTGCCCGCTTGCGTTCGCGAGTTGCCGTGGACGATGCCGGACGCCTGTCGCCGCTTGTGGCGGCGCGTCTGGGTCGCGACCTGTTCGATCTGCTCTGCCGTATGAGCCTGGTGGGCGAGGGCTTTGTCCATCGCGATATCTCGCCCGCTAATATTATGGTGCGCACGGCGCGTCTACCGCTTGACCGGCAGCTTGCCGAGGGCACCTTTGACCTGTGCCTGATCGACTTTGGCTCATCGCTGGCGCTTGAGCCTGCGTCGGCCGTGGCCGGTACCGGCGGCAAGGCATCCTTTACCGAGCGTTATGCCACGCTGCGTCGCGCGACGGTTGCCTATGCCCCGCCCGAGATGCTCACCGACGATATTCCCGACCTGCGTGCTTTGCGTATGTCGCCGGCGATTGACGTCTATGCCGCGGCAAGCACGGTTTACGAGCTCATTGCCGGTGTCGCGCCATACGAAGCCGCGCCAGGCACTTCGGGCACCTCGGGTTCGCGCAAAAAGACGCGCGACATCGCCAGCCCCTACCGTCTTAAGATGGACACGCGGCCCGACTATCCCATTGGTGCCCATGCGCCCGGTTGCGATTTGACTCAGCTGCTTCGTCGTGAGCCCGATGTGGCGCTCGCCGCGGCCGAGCAGGCCCAGCAGCTAGGGCTTGAGCCGGATTCCGAAGAGCTACGTGATGCGCTGGCGTTTGTCGATGCCCAGCTGTTCGACGTGGTGATGGCCTGTCTGTCCAGCCATCAAAAAGATCGTCCCGAGCCGGTGGCGGTCGAGGCGGCGCTCTCGGCGTTTTGTGACCACTATACGCAAAATGTCGGTCGTTCGCTCCGCGGCGAGCCGCTCACGCCGTGCCCCATGGATGCGTCTGGCCGCGCGGTTCGTCGCGCGGCGATGATCGGTGCGGCGGTCGTTTGCAGCGTGGTTTGGGCTGTGGTCGTGGTTTCGGCCGCGCTGCTGGCGTCGGGCGCTCGCGTGACGGCGACTTTGGGATCGCTCGTGTGGTCTGGGTCGCTACCGGGTATTATTGCCGCACTGGCGTTGGCGCTGCCAGGCATAGCCGGCGTTGCCGCGGGGGCACTTGCGCGCGATCGGCGCTCGGGCTTCCTGCAGGGTGTGCTTGCGCTTTCTGCCTGCGAGGTTCCGGTGCTGGTTGTGGCTGCATGTAGCGTATTTTCCCAACGCGCCGTGATGGGCGGCCTTGTTGCCGCTTTGGTTGCAACCTATACGCTTACGTGGTTTTTGCTTGCGATGGGCTTTGCCTTTGAACTTCCCGTTTCGGCACCGCGACGCACAAAAGCCCAGATGGCGACTCCGCTTGCCGGTGGAGCCGCAGCTGCCCGTACTTTTGGCGGACCTGTCGAAGTATCGTCCGATTCTATTTCTACGACCAAGGAGGCCTAGGTCATGGCATCTCAAGTTGAGCTCACCCCATGCGGGGCCATGTTTGACATCTTTAAGCGCGCGGCGCATCTGAGCCATATCGAGCTGTGCGGCCTGGTGCTTTCGTCCCGTCCGCTCGCCGACGGCCGCAGCCCGCAGAGCCGAGCCGCCGATCGCTCTTGGGTTTCCCGCTTTATCGTTCGCGCACCGGTCGGCACGCTTCAGCAGCGCTACTTTGCCGAATACGGTACCTCGGCTGCGCGTATTATGTCGCAACTGGCCCTGCGCCAGCGCAATCCCATGGACTCCACGGCTGTGATCAATATGGTGTGCGGTCCTGCAGGTGAACCGATGGTACGCGCGCTCGAAGAGTGCCACCAGGACACGAATCTCTATCGCAACGCGCTCGATCGCCTGTCCCAGGCGGCGGAACTCATGCCCGCCGAGCGCGCCGAGGCCGTGCTGGTGCTGTTTGTCGCCGTCGGTTGTTCGGCGGATGTGCGGTTCTCGGTGAACTATGCCATCGACTACGCACACGCGACCTGTGGCGGAGGCACATCCACGCCGCGTTCGCTTGGCATGTCGCTGACTGCGAGCGAACGCGAACCCGCCCCGGCGCACCCCTTGGGCTTGCTGCGCGTGCAAAACAGTTTTGTCGTGAGCGCCCCGCGCTGGATTCAGCCGAGCGAGCAGGGTGTTGAGATTGGCGCGCTGGCCACTGGTGAGGGCGATATTACCGACGTCGGCGACGATGTCTCGGCCCGCCATGCCCATATCTGGTGCGATGCTCAAAATATCTGGCACGTCGAGGACTTGTCGTCCACCAACGGAACCGTGGTGGTAAACGGGGCCACGCGCGTCTGCATTCAGGTTGAGCCCGGCCGTTCCGCCCAACTCAATCCCGGCGACGAGCTCAAGCTCGGCGAATCCACTACCTACGCCATCCTCTTCGGTGCTCTCTAGCTGGTAGATAGAGACGTTCCTTTTCTGCCGGCTGGGGACACTCCTTGGCGCGCCAGAGCCGGTCGCCTGGGGATGGAGAGGCCATTTTGGCCCTTGGCGGTCACCCGAGGTAAACCTTTACCGCCCGCCTATATTTGTCGAAATTACACTTGAAGGCGGGGTACAATAAACCAGCATGCGGATTTCCGTTGCGGGCGCTTCCCATCGCCGGGGCGTGCCCGGGAGCATCCGGCATGCGGCCTTTGCGGCGCTCGGTCATGTGCAAGACGGGCGGTCGGGTCTGTGGGGCGCATCAGTTGCCCCTCGCCTCGGCATGTCTTCTCTCCACGCCACGTACCTGCTGCTGAGCCTGCCTGCCAGATGATTGGAAGCAACAGCGTAAATCCCATCACGCCAACATCCCGGCGATCGCCGGGGCCTGTATACCTATATGAGAGGAGAGGGGTATATGGCGCGTAAGTTTAAGTCTATGGACGGCAACGAGGCGGCCGCATATGTTTCGTATGCGTACACCGAGGTAGCGGGAATCTATCCCATTACGCCGTCCAGCCCGATGGCCGACCATGTCGACCAGTGGGCGGCCCAGGGTCGCAAGAACATCTTCGGCACCCCGGTCAAGGTCGTCGAGATGGAGTCCGAGGCAGGTGCAGCCGGTACCGTTCACGGTTCGCTGGGCGCCGGTGCTCTGACCACCACCTACACGGCTTCTCAGGGTCTGCTCCTGATGATCCCGAACATGTACAAGATCGCGGGCGAGCAGCTCCCGGGCGTCTTCCACGTCTCCGCGCGTTGCGTCGCTTCCCATGCCCTGAACATTTTTGGCGATCACTCCGACGTCATGGCCTGCCGTCAGACCGGCTTCGCCATGCTCGCCGAGGGCAACGTCCAGGAGGTCATGGACCTCTCGCCGGTGGCTCACCTTGCCGCCATCGAGGGTAAGACCCCGTTCCTTAACTTCTTCGACGGCTTCCGCACCAGCCACGAGATCCAGAAGGTCGCCATGTGGGACTACAAGGATCTGGCCGAGATGTGCGACATGGACGCCGTCCAGGCTTTCCGCGATCACGCGCTCAACCCTGAGCACCCGCACACCCGCGGTAGCCACGAGAACGGCGATATCTTCTTCCAGAACCGTGAGGCCTGCAACAAGGTCTACGACGAGCTTCCCGCCGTCGTCGAGGGCTACATGAAGAAGATCAACGAGAAGCTCGGCACCGATTACGGCCTGTTCAACTACTACGGCGCTCCCGATGCCGATCGCGTCGTCGTGTGCATGGGCTCCTTCTGCGACGTGCTCGAGGAAGTCATCGACTACCTCAACGCTCACGGCGAGAAGGTCGGCCTGGTCAAGGTTCGTCTGTTCCGTCCGTTCTCCATCAAGCACTTCGTCGACGTTCTCCCCGAGACCGTCAAAAAGATCGCCGTCATGGACCGTACCAAGGAGCCGGGTTCCATCGGCGAGCCGCTCTACCAGGACGTCGTCTCCGCTCTCTACGAGGCCGGCAAGACGGGCATCAAGGTCGTCGGCGGCCGTTATGGCCTGGGCAGCAAGGACACGCCTCCCGCGTCCGCGTTCGCTGTCTTCGAGGAGCTCAAGAAGGACGAGCCCAAGCGCGAGTTCACCATCGGCATTGTCGATGACGTGACCAACCTGAGCCTGCCCGAGGCCGAGGATGCGCCCAACACCGCAGCCCCCGGCACCATCGAGTGCAAGTTCTGGGGTCTGGGTGGCGACGGTACCGTCGGCGCCAACAAGAACTCGATCAAGATCATCGGCGACCACACCGACAAGTACGTCCAGGCCTACTTCCAGTACGACTCCAAGAAGACCGGCGGCGTCACCGTCTCGCACCTGCGCTTTGGTGATTCTCCGATCCGTTCGCCGTACTACGTGACCAAGGCCGACTTTGTCGCTTGCCACAACCCCAGCTACATCGTTAAGGGCTTCAAGATGGTCCGCGACGTCAAGCCGGACGGCACCTTCCTGGTCAACTGCCAGTGGAGCGACGAGGAGTTCGCCGAGCACATGCCCGCCGTGGCCAAGCGCTACATCGCGAACAACAACGTCAACGTCTACCTGATCGACGCTATCGACCTGGCCGCTAAGGTCGGCATGGGCAAGCGCACCAACACGGTGCTCCAGTCCGCCTTCTTCGCGCTGGCCAAGGTCCTGCCCGCCGAGGACGCCCTGCAGTACATGAAGGACGCGGCTACCAAGTCCTACATGAAGAAGGGCCAGGCTATCGTCGACGCCAACCACAAGGCCATCGATGCCGGCGCTACCGCCTTCCGTAAGTTCGAGGTTCCGGCCGACTGGGCTACCGCCGAGGATGCCGCTCCCGTCGAGCTCTCCGAGGAGACCAAGTCCGCTATCGCCCAGCAGGTCAAGAACCTGCTCGAGCCCATCGATCGCATGGACGGCGACAGCCTGCCTGTTTCCGCCTTCGTCGATTGCGCCGACGGCCAGTTCGAGCTGGGCGCCTCCGCATACGAGAAGCGCGGCGTCGCCGTGGTTGTTCCCCACTGGGACGAGACCAAATGCATCCAGTGCAACCAGTGCGCCTACGTGTGTCCGCATGCCACCATCCGTCCGTTCGCGATGACCGAGGACGAGGCTGCCGCCGCGCCCGAGGCTACCCGCACGCTCGACGCCATGGGCCCCAAGGCAAAGGGCATGAAGTTCACCATGGCTGTGTCCCCGCTCGACTGCATGGGTTGCACCAACTGCGTCAAGGTCTGCCCCAAGGGCGCCCTCGAGATGGTTCCCACCGAGCAGGAGATGGACCAGCAGCCCGTTTGGGACTACATGGTCGAGAACGTCTCCGAGAAGAAGGAGCTCATCGCGGCCAACGTCAAGGGCAGCCAGTTTAAGCAGCCCTACCTGGAGTTCTCCGGCTCCTGCGCCGGCTGCGCCGAGACCGCCTATGCACGTCTGGTGACCCAGGTCGCCGGCGACCGCATGTTCATTTCCAACGCCACTGGCTGTTCCTCCATTTGGGGCAACCCCGCTGCCACCGCTCCTTACTGCAAGGACAAGGACGGTCACGGCCCGGCGTGGAACAACTCCCTGTTCGAGGACAATGCCGAGCACGGTCTGGGCATGGCCGTTGGCTACGAGGCCGTTCAGCACAAGCTGATCGCCGCTACCCAGGACATCATCGCTGCCGATGGTCCGTCCGATGAGCTCAAGGCCGCCGGCCAGGCTTGGATCGACTCCGTCAACGACGCCGAGGCCTCCAAGACCGCTGCCGCTGCCTACGTTGCCGAGCTCGAGAAGTGCGGCTGTGACGCTTCCAAGGCGATCCTCGCCGACAAGGCTTACCTCACCAAGAAGTCCTTCTGGATCTTCGGCGGCGACGGTTGGGCTTACGACATCGGCTTCGGTGGCCTGGACCACGTCCTGGCTTCCGGCCACAACGTCAACGTCTTCGTCTTCGACACCGAGGTCTACTCCAACACCGGCGGTCAGGCCTCCAAGGCCTCGAACCTGGGCCAGGTCGCTCAGTTCGCCGCTGCCGGTAAGGTGACCAAGAAGAAGTCTCTGGCCGAGATTGCCATGAGCTACGGCTACGTCTACGTGGCGCAGGTCGCCATGGGCGCCAACCCGGCTCAGACCCTCAAGGCCATCCACGAGGCCGAGGCCTACGACGGCCCGTCCCTCATCATCGGCTATAGCCCCTGCGAGATGCACTCCATCAAGAAGGGCGGCATGCAGAACTGCCAGGCCGAGATGAAGAAGGCCGTCGAGTGCGGTTACTGGAACCTCTTCCGCTTCAACCCCGAGGCTGCTGCCGGCAAGAAGTTCTCGCTCGATTCCAAGGAGCCCGCGGGCGGCTATCAGGAGTTCCTGATGAACGAGGCCCGTTACGCTTCGCTGACGCGTTCCTTCCCCGAGCGCGCCGAGGAGCTCTTCAAGGAGAACGAGCAGGCCGCTATGGACCGCTATCAGCACCTGCTGAAGCTCAAGACGGTGTACAACGAGGCCTAGGTCTCCCACCGCAGGATCTGAGGGCTGACCTTCGCGGACGTCTTCGGACATGAAAGAACCCCCGCTGCGCACTGAACTGCACCCCAAAACTTGGACGGCTTAAATAAGAACTACGCCGCAAGGGACTGGCTCCGGAACTCCTCCGGGGTCAGTCCCTTCAGTTTAACCTGGCGCCTCCTCGTGTTCCAATGGACCACGAAGTCGTCGAGGTCCGCCTTGAAGGACTCGAAGTCCGGCCATGTCCTTCCCCGGAAGAACTCGTCCTTGATGTGGCCGAACACCTGCTCCGTCGCGCCGTTGTCGATGCAGTTGCCCTTCCGGGACATGCTCTGCACCACGCCGGCCTCCTCCAACCGCCTGCACCAACCGGCCTGCTGGTACTGCCAGCCCATGTCCGAGTGCA
>CAJKGV010000002.1:0-33973 GCA_905199455.1 Collinsella aerofaciens
CACTTTTAAACTTCCCATGCATCGAGTCGTACATCTGTTGTCCGTAGCGCCAGATCTTAAGCTCGGGCCAGAAATCCTTGTTGGCCTCGATGAGCTCGTCCAGAATCTGCTTGGCAACGCTTGCCGAAGGAATGGTCTTGGAGAGCGTGAGTGCCTGCCAGAGCTTCTGGTAGCTGCCCTCGACCCAAGCCTGGACAACGAGCTTCTCGACGGAAACCTGCTGCTCCATCAGGCCCTTCTGGAACTGCGGAATCGGGCCCTGGCAGATCTTCTCAAAGCCGTTGGAACCGACGATGCAAGGCACCTCGACCATGGCCGTCGGGTCGAAGTTGGGCACAGCGCCATCGTTGGGGACGATCAGCAGGAAGCGCTCGAGCGTGTTCTCGGCCAGCGCGCAGGCAAGGTCGACGATGTAGTTGGCGTGTACGTCGGGCTCAAAGCCGCCGTCCTTGGCAGTACCCTTGGCGATGATGTCGCGGCAAGCGCCAAAGACCTTCTTCTCGCGGCCGTCCATAACCTCATTGGCGCGAGTGTAGTTGGGGTCAGACGTCTCGACAACATAGTCCGGGTACAGGTAGTACTTGAGGTAGGTGTTGGGAATCGTCTCGGGATCGACAGCATAGACATCCTTGGCCTTGCCGAAGGTGTGAATCCAGCTCTCCTCGACATGCTGCTCCTTACCGGCCTCGTGCTCGATGCCGTCCAGGTAGCCGTTCTTAGCCATGTGCTCCTTAATCTGCGGCATGAGGTCGTTGCCATCCTTGTCGTAGATCTTGCTCCACCAACCAAAGTGGTTGAGGCCGTAGTAGCTATACTGCAGCTCGCGACGATCCTTGATGCCGCACATACGGCTCATCTTATCCATAAGGTCGATCGGCATGTCGCAGATGTTGATGATGCGGCTGTTGGGGCGCAGCACGCGGCAGGCCTCGGCGACGATGGCCGCGGGGTTGGAGTAGTTGAGCATCCAGGCGTTGGGGCTGTACTTCTCCATGTAGTCGAGGATCTCGATGACACCACCGATGGAGCGCATGCCGTAGGCGATACCGCCGGCACCGCAGGTCTCTTGGCCAACGCAGCCGTACTTGAGAGGAATCTTCTCGTCGAGCTCGCGCATGGCGTACAGGCCAACGCGGATGTGAGCAAGGACGAAGTCGGTCCCGGTGAATGCGGTCTCGGGGTCGGTGGTGTAGCTAAACTCAACCTCGGGGGCGTTCTCGTGGAAGTAGATCTCGCAGGCCTTGGCCACGGTCTCCTGGCGCTCGGCGTTGTTGTCGTAGAAGGTCACCTTGTTGACCGGAAAGCGGTCGCGCTCCTCAAGCAGCATCAGAGCGATGCCCGGGGTGAAGGTAGAGCCACCGCCGGCAATGGTCACGGCATAGTTTTTCTTGGACATGATGTCCTCCTCATTCTGGCCGCTTGCTCAATCCATCCCCGTACGCGGCCTGCACGGTTTGGAATTGTTACCTAGAAGTGGAGTTTTTTATCTCTAGAATCGGCCTTGCGGTGCATACCGGCTCTGCAAGGCCGATTGTTTCGATGGACGATGGTTTACAGAAGACTCTCGAACTTCAGAAGACTCTCGAACTTCTCGCGAACCTGCGGGACGCTAAGGCCGATGATGACCTGGATTGACTGACCTTGGACCACCAAGCCATGCGTACCGATCGCCTTGAAGGAAGCCTCAGGTGCAACGACGCTCTTGTCCTTGACGTTAACGCGCAGACGGGTAGCGCAGTTAGTTACATCGATGATGTTATCCGTGCCACCGAGCAGATCGAGGATGTTCTCGGCAAGCACCAAGCGCTCATCATCTTTACTCTGGGCGACCGATTTGCCAGCAGCAGCACCGCCCTGCTTTTGCTTGTAGTCGGCCTTGGACTTGAGCTCGACCTCAACATCGTCATCCTCGCGACCGGGGGTCTTAAAGTCGAACTTGACGATCAGGAAACGGAAGACCACGACCCAAAGGGCGGTAAAGCACAGACCGACAAGGATGGAGATGGCGTACTGCAGACCGTGTGCGGCCCAAAGGGGCAGCCAGTCCCACGAGAGCATCGAGATGATGCCGCCGTCGAAGATGCCAACGACGCCAAGGAGGTTTTGAGCCATGCAGCCAAGCGCTCCGAGCACGCAGTGGACGACGAACAGGCCGGGCGCGATGAACAGGAAGGTGAAGTCAAGCGGCTCGGTAATACCGCAAAGCATAGCGGTAAGGGTGACGGGAATGAGCAGAGCCTTGACGCGCTGCTTGCGCTCGGGTTTGGCGGTCATATAGAACGCAATGGCGACGCCAAGCGAGCCGAAGACTTTAGTCCAACCAGGGCAGGTATAGGCAGCCCAGGGTGCGGCATCCTTAAGAGCAATGCTCGGATCGGCAGCCAGTTGGGGCAGGATGTTGGCCCAAGCAGCAAAGATGCCGCCGTTGACCGCCGCGTTGTCATAATAGAACGGCGTATAGATAAAGTGGTGCAGGCCTGTAGGGATCAACACGCGCTCGAAGAAAGCAAAGACGCCCACGCCAAACGTACCGGCGGAAAGGATGAATCCCTGGAAGGCGGAGATAGCAGCCTGAACATGCGGCCACACCAGGCAGGCGATAAGAGCGACTGGAACCATAACGAAGAAACCGATCATATAGATGAACACGGAGCCCGAGAACACGCCCAGCCACTCAGGGAGTTCGGTGTCGAAGTACTTGTTGTGAAGCATCGTGGCGATACCAGAAATGATAAGCGCGCCCATGATGCCCATATCAAGCGTTTTGATGCTTGCGATAGTGGCAAGACCAGTACCGCTGCCCGCCTCGACAGAGTAGTCGACCCCAAAGACAGGGCCCCACTGCCCCAAGATTGTGCTTACAAAGTAGTTGAAGGTAAGTTAGATGGCCAAAGCCTCCATGCAGCAGCGAGCGTTCTGCTTGTTCGCGAGCGAGATTGGCAACGCTACGCAAAACAGCAACGGCATCTGGTTAAAGAGCGTCCAACCACCCTGGAGCAGCACATTCCAGCAATCAAACCAAAGATGACCCGCTGTGGCCATCTCGCCAAAGATCGCCTCGGTGGTAAACAACGTACCCAGGCCGACGACGATTCCGGAAAATGCGAAAAGAATTGCAGGCGTGTACATTGCACCGCCGAAACGTTGTATCTTTTGCATCATGACGGGGAATCCCCCTCTCTTCATTCGGAGCGCTGCGGTTTTGGCTTCACTCGAGACCGCAGACGCGCCGTTTGCGTGTACCTCGTGCAATAGGACGGGTGGGCCCGCTTCCCTGACTTCTTGCACTTACGTTTTATCACATCACTTATCTAGACAAGTTAGCGTAAAGACTACGGTCGGTAAACGGTCGATTATTGGCCGTAAACGGTATATGTCCAGTATTTCGCCTGCTAAAATCTAACATAGCTGATGGCTGCATTTTAAATTTCTTTTCTACTTGTCTAGATGTGCTTGTCTATATCTATAGACATGCCTATACTTCATTACAACATTCACCGCCACGTTAAGGAGTCACCATGAAAAGCGCGGTCTTCTATGGAAAGCACGATCTCAGGGTCGAGGATTCGACAAAGCCGGCCGTGGGCAAGCGCGACGTTCTGATCAACGTCAAGGCTTGCGGCGTCTGCGGTACCGACGTTCATATCTATGAAGGCGACAAGGGTGCAGCCGACGTTACCCCGCCCACGATCCTTGGTCATGAGTTTGCGGGCGTTGTCGAGGCCGTGGGCAGCGACGTCGCTGGCTTTAAACCGGGCGATCGCGTGTGCATCGACCCAAACCATCCCTGCGGCTGCTGCGAACCCTGCCGCGACGGAATCAACCACTACTGCGAGCATATGACCGGTTACGGCACCACCGTTAACGGCGGCTTTGCCGAGTACTGCTCCGTCGATATGCAGCAAGTCTACAAGTTGGGCGATCACACCAGCTTTGAGCAGGGTGCTATGACCGAGCCCGTCGCCTGCTGCCTGCACGGCATCGATATGTGCAACATCAAGCCCGGAAGCACGGTTGTCGTCATCGGCGGTGGCATGATCGGTCTGCTAATGATGCAGCTTGCCAAAAACGCCGGCGCCACCAAGGTCGTCTTGCTCGAGCCCGTCGAGGGCAAGCGCGAGGTTGCGCTCAAACTCGGCGCCGATCTGGCAATTGATTCCATCCACGAGGACGTCCCGGCCCGCCTGAAGCAGGAGGGCGTCGGCAACGTCGATGTCGTTATCGAGTGTGTTGGCAAGCCCGTCACCATCGAGCAGGCCATCCAGATCGCCGGCCACAAGGCTACGGTCATGATGTTCGGCCTCACCAAGCCCGATGAGACAATCACCGTCAAGCCCTTCGAGGTCTTCCAGAAGGAGCTTGTGCTCACCTCGTCCTACATCAACCCTTATACGCAGCGTCGCGCGCTCGAGCTCATCGACTCTGGCAGGCTCGACGTATCCTCGATGGTCGCCAAGGTGGCTTCCCTCGACGAACTCGGCGCCATCCTGTCAGACCCAGCTCTGCGTGCCATGGGTAAATATATAATCGACCCCAGCAAGTAAATCGATCGACACCTGCGCGAGCGGTCCTCATCCACCGCTCGCGCACTCAGCTCTAGGAGACCGTCATGGCGCGAGCCATCTTCCAAACTATTTATGACAACGTGAAGCAGTCGATTGACGACGGCACATACGCCTATCAGAGCTATCTGCCTTCGGAGACTGAGCTCACGCAGCTGTTTGACTGTTCGCGCATGACGGTCCGTCGCGCCATCTCGATGCTTGCGGCAGATGGTTACGTGCTCCCCCAGCAAGGCAAAGGCATGCGCGTCATTCGCAACATCAGTGACGAGAAGAGTCGTGGTGGCGGCGGACTCGAGACCTTTAAGGAAATCGCGGTCAACCGAGGCTTTGAGCTCAAAACGGTCACCACTGTCTTTGAGCTCCTCGTCTGCAGCAAGGCGCTCTCCAAGATTACTGGGTTTCCCGAAGGCTGCGAGCTCACGCGTGCCAAACGCATCCGTTATGCAGACGGACAAGCCGTGTGCTCGGACGACTCCTATTACCTAAGCTCACAGGTACCGGGACTGACACCCGAGATTGTCAACGATTCGATCTATCGTTATCTCGAAGAAGACCTTGGCATTAAGATTGCCACGGGCAAACGCGATGTAACGATTGAGCATCCCACGCCCGAGGATGCGCGCGTGCTCGATCTCGACGACTTTAACGCACTCGCCGTTATACGCGGGCAGACCTACAACGCCGACGGCATCCTTATGGAATACACCGAGACCAAACAGGTCCCCGGGTTCTTTTTGCTCCATGAAACCGTGACGCGCAACGGTACCGGTCGAACCGGCCACCAAAGCAGCATGAACTAACCATTTATTAGTTGCGGTGGGATAGTTCCTAGAATGGCCAGCTTAAGGGCAAAACAGGAACTATTCCACCGCAACTTTTTTGGCCGGCGGGGCAGTGTCTGTCCCACCGGCCATCATTTACGCTCTTTTAGCTAGTCCGCGAGCTTCTCCACCTGATCGAGCATCTTGCCGAGTTTGGCCTTCGCCTCGGCCTTGACCTTCTCAGCTTCTTCGTGAGCTTTCGCCTTCTGGGCGGCCTTCTCCTCGGCCTCGGGGTCGACGACGATCAAATTGGACGCATCGTGCTCAACAAGCTTGAGCGCATGCTCGGGGCACACCTTGACACAGGCACCGCAACCCAAACAATACGTGGATTCCAGTGCAAAGCGACCGCTTCCTACCAGATCGCAGGCGAACGTGGGGCATACATTGACGCACTCGCCGCACGACGTGCACTTGTCAAAATCGCACTCCGGCGTGCTCACCTGCATGTTCTGGGCAAGCTCGGGGTGGTTTTGCAGCGTCGAGAGCACCAGCTGCCGCCCGTGCGTGAGCGAACGGCGACGCTTGGTCGTCGTGGTACCGCACATGGTGTTGAGCGTCCGCTCCAGCTGGGTAATCTGGTGGCGATGGGCTTTGAGCTTCTGCGTCACCGAGGCCAGCGCCGCCGTCGCCGGATTGAGCTTGGTCACCGTCAGGCCCGTGGTGCGGGCGATCTTTTCCATGTACTCCTTGCGCTCGTACTCGCGGCGCTTATGGCACTTGAGGCTCTTGGGGTCGACCTCCAGGCCCATACCCGTGCCAGA
Organism: Collinsella aerofaciens; assembly: GCA_905199455.1. GTDB lineage: Bacteria > Actinomycetota > Coriobacteriia > Coriobacteriales > Coriobacteriaceae > Collinsella > Collinsella aerofaciens_AW. The sequence goes on from CAJKGV010000002.1 coordinate 6,151, forward strand.
CCACTCCTCGGCCTTCGCAATCGCCTCGCCCAGAATGTCCTCACCGCCGATGTTGCGGCATTTATCGCACACGCCCAACGGCAGGTACACGCTCACGTTGGGATAGTCCGCCAGTACCGAAAACCAGGTCTCGGCCGTAATATCGCCCACGCAGGCAACGACGACTTCGTTTTCGCGCGGCATGCGCTTAAGGGCGCGCGTGCAGGTGACGTAGGCGGTCTCGTGGCTCGTGGCCGCCGAGACAATGTCGTCATACAGGTTTTTAGGCGCCAGGCGCGGCGAGATGATCGCCTCGGTCGGACAGGCAGCGGCGCACAGGCCGCACTTGCGACAGGAGTCGAGGATCTCGATGGCGTCTTCCTCGACCTCGATAGCGTTGACCGGGCACACGTCCATGCACGCGGTGCAGCCGCTCTTTTCGTTTTTGCAGGTCAGGCACGGAATGGTGTTGCCACGCGGACGCTCCTTGTAGTCGGCAGGATTCCACTGCGGTGCCGACGGATCGAGTGCATCGGTCACACCGCCAAGCGGGTTTTTAAGAAAGTCGAAACCCTTGCTGATCTCGATAATGTCATCAAACAGATCGTGTTCCTGCGCCATGCGCGGCCCCTCCCTGAGCAGTGCAAACAAGCAAGAGATAATGATACGCCATCGGCCCACGCCTCGGGCAAATTACACGCGGCGCATCTTTGCGGCAAATAGCCTATGTCTATCGCCGCCTCGATTGCACAAGGTCGATCAAGCACCAAGCTATGCCTCGCACATGAGCTGCACGAGCTTTTGTTCGGTCACCTTGACCTGCTCGTTGGCCATATTACGCTCGTTTCTAAAGACCGCATTTGCAACACCCTGCAGATCGGCATCGGAAATCGCGCTGCACGGACCGTCCATCGAAGCCGCCGTGGGGCATACGCACAACGGCAACTCGGCATAAAACGCAACGGCCTTGGCGATATCGAGCATCTTGCCGCCGCCAATACCCACCACCATGTCGCAATACTCGGCCTGGGCTTCCTTAGCCATTTCGACAACGGCCTCTTCCGTACACGGACCGTCATAAATCTTAAAGAACGGCTCGCTTAGATCTTCGTCCAGAAATCCATCGACGATCTGCCTGCACAGCCGATCCTCGGTGCCCTGGTCAAACAAGACATAGGCAGCGCAGCCCAACCATGACAAATACTTGCCTTGACGCGACAGTTCGCCCGGCCCCTGAACATACCGGCCGGGACCGCCGTAAACCACAGGAAGCGCCATACGAGAATCCGCCCTTCATCAAACAACGATTGGTGCAAAGTAACCTGACCCCTTTGCACCATAGCAAAAAGGGGCAAAGCCATCTGTTGGCTTTGCCCCTTCCTTAGCTTGATTTACTCATCCATGAGATAGTAGTGGCCCAGTGCGTCGGCACCCAGGATGGCGTTTGCGACCATCTCGGGCGTCACCTCAAACGGCATGTTGCACATGGTGTCCTCGGGCGCGCACGCGGCCTCGGCAACAATCATGGCCTTCTCGCGCGTAACCTCGGCAACGCCAAGTTCCTTCATCGTGACCGGCAGGCCCAGCTCAATGCAGAAGCCCAAGACTTCCTCGAGCTTCTCGGTCGGGGCATCCTCGAGTACCAGCTGGACGATGGTGCCGAAGGCGACCTTCTCGCCGTGATACATGCTGTGGCACTCGGGCAGCATCGTCAGGCCATTGTGGATGGCATGAGCAGCAGCAAGGCCCGAGCTCTCAAAGCCAATGCCCGAAAGCAGCGTATTGGCCTCGATGATGTGCTCGACGGCAGGCGTGAGCGCACCCTTCTCCAGCGCAACCTTGGCCTTGACGCCATCGGCCATAAGCGTCTCGTAGCAGAGCTTGGCGAGCGCCAGGCCGGCCATGCCGCCCTTGCCGCCGGCACAAGTGCCACCGTCGGCATCGTGCGTCGCCTGGGCCTCGAAATAGGTTGCGAGCGCATCGCCCATGCCGGAAACCGTCAGGCGCACCGGGCTCGCCGCGATAACCGTCGTATCCATCAGGACGATATTGGGGTTTGCCTTAAGGAAGAGGTACTTGTCGAACTGGCCGTCATCGGTATAGAGCACCGAAAGCGCCGAGCACGGGGCATCGGTCGAAGCAATGGTGGGGCAAATGATAACCGGGGATTCCAGGTAATAGGCAACGGCCTTCGCGGTGTCGAGGATCTTGCCGCCACCGACGCCGACGATGATGTCGCAACCGTTGTCACGGGCGAGCGCAACCAGGCGATCGACCTCGCCCTTGGAGCACTCGCCGTTAAAGTCCTCAAACAGCAGCTCGGCCTTAGCCTCGGCAAAGCCGCCCTCGATCTTGGCACCGACGCGCTTCTTGCCCGAAGGCGTCACGATGACGAGGGCCTTAGCGCCGAGCGGCTCGACATAGGAGCCGAGCTTGGCGAGCTCGTCCGGACCCTGGATGTACTTGCTGGGGCTATTGAAAATTGCAGCCATAACTATCCCATTCTCTAAAAAAGAAAGGGGCTCCGTACGGATACGTGCGGAGCCCCTCGTTACGATAACAAGAGTCGATTAGAAATCGATGTCGGTGTCGTAGTAGCAGGCCTTGAGGATCTTCTCGAAGTCGGCAGCCTTGGTCTCACGCGGGTTCTCGGGCGTGCAGGCGTCCTGCTCGGCGTTCGCGGCGATCTCGGGCAGCTTGGCGAGGAACTCCTCCTCGGAAACCATCTGCGGGTTCTCGGCGTCGACCTTCACGCCACCATTCGCGTAATCCTTGATGGACTGCGGAATGTTGAGCTGGTCGTTGAGATCGCGAATCTTCTGGACGAGTGCAGCGATGAGCTCCTCGTTGGTCTCGCCGGGAAGGTGCAGGATCTCCTTGGCCACGTAAGCGTAACGCTCGGCAGCACGGGGATCCTTGGAGTTCCACTGGATGACCTTGCCCAGGTACATGGCGTTAGCGGCACCGTGGATGATGTGGCCGTTCTCGAAGGCAGCACCGGTCTTGTGAGCCATGGAGTGAACGATGCCGAGCAGGCCCGAGGAGAAGGCGATACCGGCGATGCACTGAGCCTCGTGCATGTGCTGACGGGCCTCATGGTCGCCAGCATAGGACTTGGGCAGCCACTCGACGATCTCGCGGATGCCGTGCAGAGCGTTGGCGTCGGTGAACATAGAGGCGCAGGTGGAAACGTAGGCCTCCATGCAGTGGGTCAGAGCATCCATGCCGGTGTGAGCGCACAGCTTGGCGGGCATGGTGTAGGTGAGCTCGGGGTCGACGATGGCGACATCAGGGGTGATGTTGAAGTCGGCCAGCGGGTACTTGATGCCCTTGGCGTAGTCGGTAATGACGGAGAACGCGGTGACCTCGGTAGCGGTGCCGGAGGTAGAGGAGATGGCGCAGAAATGAGCCTTCTGACGCAGCTCGGGGAAGCTGAACGGCTGGATGATGTTATCGAAGGACTCCTCGGGATACTCGTAGAAGACCCACATGGCCTTAGCGGCATCGATGGGCGAGCCGCCACCGATGGCGATAATCCAGTCGGGCTCGAACTCGCGCATGGCCTCGGCGCCCTTCATGACCGTCTCGATGGACGGGTCGGACTCGACGCCCTCGAACAGCTTGACCTCGAAACCGCCTTCCTTAAGGTCGTTCTCGACGTCCTGCAGGAACCCGCCGCGGCGCATAGAGCTGCCGCCAGAAACGATGATGGCCTTCTTGCCCTTGAGGTTCTTCACCTCGTGGCGAGCGCCCTCACCAAAGTACAGATCGCGAGGATTGGTAAAACGTCCCATACTGTGCCTCCTAAACAAGCCCCTCTTAGACTTGCGTATATAACGGAGCACCCAATTGGCTCCGTTAGGACCGGTTTGCGCGTTGCCGGCGATGACAATGCGCGATGTCTAAACGTCTCAACGCTCAGACAAACATTATTTTACCGTTCTGGTTGGTCAGTTATTCACCTAAAGCCGCCAATGATGAAACGTTTTTTCTATCCCTGAAGACCCTTGTGCGGCATTCATACTCCCAAGCTGGGCAAACGTTTTATCAAGGTTGACTACATATCCCGGGCAGGACGGTGCCCTTCCAAAATATGCACCGTTCGCCGCCAAAAATCGACCGTTTGCGGCACCGTGATACCACTCGGTCGTCCAAGGTGCCGACATTTGTGCGACATCCGTCTTCGTGGTGCAAAGGTGCAAGTCCAAGTGCGGCACCCCCGGTGTGCCACATGCGGGTAAACTAGAACCTTATATAGAAACATCTGAACCCTAACCGCAGCAAAGGAGGCCCCATGGCATTCGATCCCATTCAAGAGGATTGCCATCGCCTCGTTCTTGAGGCCTTGCGCCGCGACAATATCCCGCTCACCGACGGTGCCGCCGTAGAGCGTCTGATGGAGCAATTCACCCGCAACCCCGCACCGCTCATCGTGCACGACCGCGACCGCGCCGGGCATCTGATTGCCAAGGTAGTCGAGGCCGTCGACTACCGCATTCCCTTTATCCCTGACGATGCCCAGGCAGAGCAGGAAGAGGCAGCTGCCGAGAACATGCTTCGCGAGGCAGCCGCGCTCGACCCCACCAACTGGGACGCCCAGCGCATGCTGACCGCCCTCACCGCCAACTCCAACGAGGAGTACGTACAGTATCTGGTGTCCAAGTGTGACGAAGTGGAGCACGATCTGGCGCTCAAGATCGCCTCGGCGCAGGACCCCTACGAGCGCGAGGCCGCAGGCGACCTTACGCGCCGCCCCTATCTGCGCTGGCTTGCCGCCCTTGCGTCACGCGCCCTCATTAGCGGCCGCTATCGCATGTCGCTCGAAGCCGCAAACCGCAGCCTCGACTTTGCCCCCAACGATCCGGCCGGCGTCCGCCACACCGCGATGCTCGCCATGGCAAAGCTCGAATACCCCGCCGAGGAGCTCAAGCGCTTTCGCTCCGCACACTCCGTGCCGTACCTCGCGAATACCCCACTGCGCCGCCGCCCCAAAGATGCGGAGCGTGACTTGGACCCGTGGACGCTCATCGCGCTGATGAGCACGGCTTGGCGCGAACTGGACTACGAGGGCGCCGAGCACTACCTGCGTATCCTTGTGCGCTCGTGTCCGCACGCAGCCGAGGCACTCTACTTCCAAACCGAGTTTCCCGATGGCGTCTATGCCCGCGTCAACGTGGGTGTGGGCTCCACCGACGAGCTTGTCCTTGCGCTGTCCGAGGCGACGCCGGTACTGCAGGAGGGCCTGGGCGCCCCCGACAACGCCAGCTTTGCCGCCTGGGTCGCCACCAACGATATCGTGCGTTCCCAGATCGACGAGCGCATCCTGCGGGCGGCCGAGCAGGGCCTGCCGTTTAAGGGAGGAGACCTCTAATGGATCCGAGCGTCTACATCCCCGCCTACCTGGAGCGCGCCTACCTTGTGTCGCACCCCGAACTCACCGATGCAGCACGCGATCTTGTCCATAACGACGTGAGCGTCAACCCTCATAAGTATGCGCAGACCGAGCATGCCCAAGCGCTGCTGTCCTATGCAGGCGTCCACCGCCACCTGCTCGACGAGCTCCATCGCATCGAGGACATGGGCAGCGACGAGGAGTTTGAGCAGACGCGCAACCACCTGTTCGACGATATGCGCGATGAGCTGCTCAAGATCGTCCGCATCGATGCGTATGTCCTCGATGCCCAGCTGCTCGCCATCATTTTGGCGGACACGCCCGTCGACGCCTGCCTGGGCGACCTGATGAAACTCGAGGCGACCACGGCTGATTACCTGCAGCAAAGCGTGCCCGGGTTCGACATGGAGGCCCCGCACTACTGGGCCAACAAAGTTTTGACGGACGGTGTAGCGGCGGCCGATCTCACCGTAAGCGAGCCGGCTCTTATCGGGTGGCTCCACACGCTCGAGGCCATCTCGCAGCTGTGCATGGCGAGCGCTCGCTACCGTGCTGCCGCCAACTACGCCCGCCGCGTCCTTAAGGCAGAAGGCTATCCCACCCGAGCCGCAGGCACCGTGCTACTCGCCCTCGCTCGTCTGGAAGACGAGGACGGCTTTTTTGCCCTGGCCCACCAGCTCGAGGAGCAGATGGGGGCCGATGCCCTCGAGGACTCCCCCTGGTACCTGCTCGCCCGCACGATCCTGCTGTTCAAAACGAACAAGATGCGCCCGGCGACACGCGCGCTGCGCGAGTTTGCCAACCGCTGCGAGGGCGGCGCGTTCTTTTTGCTGAACCCCATGTATCAGACACCGTACCTTCCCTGCCGGCCCGAACCGCACGACCCCTGGGACCTTTCGCATCAGGCAGTTTGGGAAGCCGACGGCATCATCTCGGACACTCCCGACTTTGCCCCCTGGGCCAGCGCTTGCGAAGAGGTATCACAGCTTGCCCAGGAATTTGCGCGCCGTTATGGCTTTTAACGGCGCAATCGCCACGACCATGTCATTCACGTTAGGAACGGCTTCATGAACTTCCGCTCATCTCTCGCCTGTGCCTCGAGCGATATCGCCCGCTGGGGGCTGCGCTCCGTCCTTAAGCGCCAGGGCGGCGTACTCCCCGGCCGCATCGCCATGAAGATTGACCCTGAGCTGCTAAGCGACCTCGCGGGCCTTGTCGACCGCAGCGTGGTAATCACCGGCACCAACGGTAAGACCACCACCTCCAACCTCATCGCCGACGTCGTTGCCGCCAGCGGCGCCACCGTGGTATGCAACCGTGCCGGAAACAACATGGAGCCGGGCGTGGTGGGCGCGCTGCTCGAGGCGCGCGGCAACCTTAAGCGAGCCGCCAGCAGCAAGCGCGTAGGCGTCTTTGAGTGCGACGAGCTCTACACGGTGCGCGTCCTGCCCAAGCTCAAGCCGACGTACTTTGTGCTGCTCAACCTGTTCCGCGACCAGCTGGACCGCTACGGCGAGATCGACCACACCCAAGACGTCATCGCCCACGCGCTGGAGCTTTCGCCGGCAACGACGCTCATCTATAACGCCGACGATCCGCTCTGCGCCTCGATCGCCGCACGCGTCCCCAACACGAGCATTGCCTTTGGCATCGACGGCGCCACGGGCACCGAGTCCGATCGCATTAGCGACTCGCGTTTTTGCTCGCAGTGCAACGCGCCGCTGGAGTACGACTATGTGCAGTACGGCCAGCTCGGAGCCTATCATTGCCCTTCGTGCGGCTGGAGTCGTCCCGCGCTGCTCCGTCGCGTGACGGACGTTGAGCTCACCTGCGACGGCTACGGCTTTGACCTGAACTTTGGACCCAATACCGACGCGCCCGCAACGCACATCGCCACGCGCTACAACGGCCTGTACATGGTCTACAACGTTGCCGCAGCCTTCTTTGCGGCGCGCGAGTTGGGCGTGGACGCAGCGCATCTGCAGCCCACGCTCGATGCCTACGTCCCCGCCGGCGGACGCATGGGCCGCTGGGAGATTGCCGGCCGTACCGTCGAGGCAAACCTGGCCAAAAATCCCGTGGGCTTCGATCGTCAGATCCAGTCCATTAAAACGGCAGGTGGCAGGCTCTGCGCCTTCTTCCTGAACGACAACGACGCCGACGGCCACGATGTCTCGTGGATCTACGACGTCGACTTTGAGCGCATCGCCAACACAACGGGACTTGTCGCCTTTGCCGGCGGCACGCGCGCGCACGACATGCAGGTGCGCCTCAAGTACGCCGGCATCGATGCCGCCATCATCTCGAATATCGAGCAGGCGATCGGCGCCGTGGCAGACGAGGAGGCTGGCGACACTTTCTACGCCGTCGCCAACTACACGGCCTTTCCGCCGCTGGTCAAGGAGCTCGATGGGCTCAAAGACACCGATGCGGCTACGGTTGCCGCCCACGCTGCAACGCGCGCCGATGGCAGTGCCGTTCCCGTCGGCGTCGCGACGGTCGAGCTCTCGCGCCCGCTGCGCATCGTCTACCTGTATCCCGATGCCCTCAACCTCTATGGCGACGGCGGCAATGTCATCGCCCTCGAGCGCCGCTGCGCCTGGCGCGGCATCCCCGTTCGCGTGGACGAGGTCCGCATGGGCGAGTCGCTCGATCTCACCGACGCCGACATCGTCATGATGGGCGGCGGTTCCGATCGCGACCAGCTGGCCGTGGCACACGAGCTGCTCGCTCAAAAAGACAAGGTCGCGGCCTATGTTGAGGATGGCGGCTCGCTGCTCGCTATCTGCGGCAGCTATCAGCTGCTCGGCCGTTCGTACTATATGGGCGAGAATCGCATCGAGGGCCTGGGCGTCGTTGCCGCCGAAACCGTGCGCGGCTCCAACCGCCTGATCGGCAACGTCGCCGTCAGGACCGACCTGGCACCCGAGCCCTTTGTGGGATTCGAGAACCACGGCGGCCGTACTCTGCTCGATGCAGAAGCCACGCCGCTCGGAACGTCCGTCGTCACGGGTACCGGCAACAACGGCGACGATGGCTTTGAGGGTCTCGTCTACAAGGGCGTCATCGGCACGTACCTACACGGACCGGCACTGCCCAAGAACCCCGAACTCGCCGACTGGCTCATCGCCCACGCCCTCCAGCGCCGCGGCGACGCGCAGGCCGCCGCCCTGCTGCCGCTCAAGCCCCTCGACGACACCTACGAGCACGCCGCCCACGACGCCGCGATGAAGCTCCTCCCCTAACGCCCCGCCACCACAAAGGGGACAGGCACCTTTGTGGTGGTTTTGACCTGCCACGACAGTTTGTCTCGATCTGTAACATTTAGACCGTTGAAAGTCGTCTTACTGTTACAGATTGAGATATTCGTCCCGACGCCCGCCATCCGTCTCGATCTGTAACAGATAGAGCCGATTTGCCCGCCCAGATGTTACAGATTGAGATATTTGAAAATCGGAATAGAAGCCTACTCCTGTGTGGTGGTTTTCCAGTTTGCCAACGATATGCGCGCCGGCAAAAAAGTCTGCTATACTCTTTCCCGTTGTCCCCATCGTCTAGCGGCCAAGGACGCCACCCTTTCAAGGTGGATATCGCGGGTTCGAATCCCGCTGGGGGCACCATTTGAAATGAGAAGCCCGTTATCCTCACGATAGCGGGCTTTTTGCTGCCATGCGCCGGAATTCGAGCCCAACAGGGTGCGGAGCCGAGGAGACGCATTTGCGCTTCGACCCCAACAAGTGATTGAGTTAGTCCCTAGCAATACGATATCTGAAACGTCCGTATCGAAAAACATTGCCCGGAGACAGCTCTGTCTCCATTAGCCGTGATGTTGGCAAGCTTTCTTATCAATCGCACGTCTTGAACAATTATCCCAACTTCAAAATCGCTGTGAGTTCCGAGGGTGCCGGGAAACAGCACATTCCCTCAACTCGCACCCTACACACAGCATAAATACCTCCGATCCGCACATCGATAAAACAGCGCCGCGTGTAGTCCAGTTCCCTGGTCTCGATTTGTAAATGTGTTGGCGAAGTCCAGGCATACGCTGCAAACAACTTGCGAACATCCCATGCGGGGGCATCGTCCCTCTCAGCTTCATGAGTCACGAAGGGAAAGAGGTCTCCGACTCCGGCCCCATCGCCCGATTTGCAAACCCAAGACTCGTAGCCGGCCCTCACGCCGTACTCACGACCATCGCGCAACAGAGACAAATCCAGCTCATTCTCATGGAATCGAATATCGATCTCTTCAAAATCCCCGAAAATGCAACGATAAATGCCCTCGAGGCGTAATGAACTCAAACGTCCGCCAGAAGCCAACCCAAGTGGCACGGGAATGCTATCGAAGTCACGTTCGGAAGCCACTGTCTCCCGAACACCAGACTCTTTGAACAGTACCTCATACAGTGGATCAAGCAGCGCCTTACTTCCTGTCGTGGAACTCGAGCAGGCGATGACAAGGCCATCTGTGGGCCGTATGTAGCACAGCTGCCCAAAAAGGCCAGAGCATCTGAACCCGCCACGCCGGCACATCCAGAACTGGTATCCATAGCCATTGCTGTCTTCAGTCGCCTCAGACGGATAAAAGGGGCTCGTTTCCACTTGAATCTTCGTCGCCTCGGCAACCCATTCCGCGGGAATGATCTGTTCCCCACGCCACTTGCCGCCATCCAGCAAACATTGACCAAACTTAGCCAAATCCGGTGTCGAAAGATGAAGACCGAAACCTCCGGTCGTATGACCGGCTTGATCCTCTTCCCACCACCAACTTCTAATACCTAACGGCGTAAACAAACGTTCGGCGAGATAATCGGATTCTTTCGTTCCACTTACGCGTTGCACGAGCATGCTCAATAAATGTGAACACAGCGAATCGTAGTGAAAGACCTCGCCCGGCTTCCAGTCAAACTCACGATGAAGAACCTCATGTGCCCAGTCGTCTCCCGCGCCAATATACGACAGGTCACTCTCCTGCCCCATCGTCATAGTCAGCAAATTGCGAACCGTCACATTGCGAAAGCGCTCATCCGCGATCTCGCCTTCATATTCCGGGAAGTATGAAATCCAGCGATCGGCCAGTGATAGCCGTCCTTCATTCACCAACATCCCGACAGCGACCGAGGTAAAGGACTTAGTCACAGAATAGAGCGGATGAACGTGTTCGAGGGCGAACGGCGCAGCCGCATGCTCAAAGACGACTTCACCATCCTGTCGGACCACGACCGAGCGGACTTCCACGCCCGCGGACCTCCACGCCGCAAGGCACGCCTCACCCATCCTATTGTCAAAGATAATATTAGACACTCTCAACCACTGCCTCTCAAACGAAACCAGCACAAGACAAGGTCGCCCTCGGCGCTTATCCAAGGACGACCTTGTTAGATTGCTGGCGCGCGGGGAAATACTTGTTCCGCGGCTCCACTTCTTTGGCTACTTTGCAGCCTCTACCGCCGGCACGTCCTCCTTGTACGTCGCATACGTAAGCAGGAACGAAATCACGCTGGAAACCACGATGGCTATGATTACGTAAATCAGGTAGTTCGCGCCCATTGCACCGGACGGGTCAATAAAGCCCGGGAAGGCGCAGAAGCCGCCGCCGGTGAAGGCGAACATCTTGGTGCCAAGAGCGCCGATGATTAGGCCGCCGGGCACAGAGGCAATGCAGCTCATGATAAAAGGCTTCTTGCGCGGAAGGGTCACACCGTAGATGCAGGGCTCAGTGATGCCGAAGAAGAAGCCCGAGATGAACGCCGGCCATGCAAGCTGCTTGAGCTTTACGTCCTTAGTCTTCAGAAGAATGGCAAGGACGGCAAGGGACTGAGCGTACGAGCAAACCATGTACGGCGCCATGACAATATCCCAGCCCTGGGAGGCAATGTTCACCAGCATGAGAGCAATGACACTCCAGTGGAAGCCAAAGATGACCATAGGCTGCCAAATGGCAGTAAGCACGATGCCGCCGAGCGCGCCGCCGATGACAGGCAAGCTGTAGAGGGAGTTAAACAGCAGGCTCATGAGGTTCGTGATCAGGGTGGCAATCGGGCCAATAATCAAATAGGTAGCGGGGACCATCACAACGAGTACGCATGTAGGCACAAAGAAGAACTTTACATACTCAGAGAAATGCTTGCGGCACCACTTCTCCAGCTTTGCCGCGAACCAAACAGAGATGATAATCGGAATGACAGAGCTCGTATAACCCGAAGATGGCATGATGACGGGTATGCCGAGGAAAGTCGTGTAGTAGTTCATGGCAAAGGGAGTGCCGGCAAGCACCGTTCCCAAAACATCGCCCGATGTGATGTTGACCATCGCCGGATACGTAAGTGCGATACCGAGCGTCATGCCAACGAACTCACTACAGCCAAACTTCTTTGCCGCAGTATAGCCAAGGATGATCGGCAGGAAGTAGAAGAAGCCGTCACCAGCCGCATATAGAATCTGGTACAAGCCGTCTGTCGCCGTAATCCATCCGAGGGCGACGAGAATACTCAAAACACCCTTGATCATACCCGCGGCACACAGCACCGCAAGAATCGGCTGGATTACGCCTGAAATAGTATCGATAAGGGCACTAACAACGTTCCCTTTCTTGACGGGCTCACCATCAAGATTAACCTCGCCCAGCCCCTCGACACCAGAAGCGGCAACCGCGGCATCGTAAACATCCTCAATCACATTGATGCCGACAACAACCTGATACTGGCCATTCGCGTTGATTACTTGAATGACGCCTTCATGAGACTCAATTGCCTTAGTATCGGCCTTCGCATCGTCTCGCAGCCTGAAACGCAGACGCGTCATGCAGTGCGAGATGCTCAGGATGTTTTTCTTACCGCCGACGAGGCCAACTACGTCCTCGCCGAGCTTGCGATTTGCAAGCTCTTTGCTTTCGCTCATGGTTTTCCTCCCATGCGACCTGTCCGAGGTCGGCCGCCCGCCATCATTCACTAAATTGATTTCCGATACTAGTGGAGTTCTGGCCAGAACTCCTTATTCGCCTCAATGAGATCGTCAAGGATCTTCTTTGCAACGGAGGCAGAGGGGACCGTCTTCGAAAGTGTCAGCGCCTGCCAAAGCTCCTGATAGGAATGGTCGACCCAAGCAGACACTGCAAGCTTTTCGACCGAGACCTGTTCCTCCATAAGTCCTTTCTGGAATTGCGGAATCTCACCTTGGCAAATTTTCTCGTAGCCGTCGCTGCCGACGATGCAGGGGATCTCGACCATAGCCGTTGGATCAAAATTGGACACAGCCCCGTCGTTGGGAACAATCAGCGAGAAACGTTCACGGGTGTTCTCTGCCAAAGCGCGAGCGAGATCGACAATGTACTCAGCGTGGGTATCCGGCTTAAGGCCGAAACCCTCAGACGTGCCCTTTTCGATAATCTGGCGGGCGGTGCCGAAGACGCGTTTCTCGCGACCCTCACGGACCTCGTCGGTGCGGGTGTGGTTGGGGTCGGTGTGCTCAACCACATAGTCCGGGAAGAGATAGTACTTGAGGTAGGTGTTCGGGATGGTATTCGGATCGAGCGCGTAAACATCCTTAGCCTTACGGAACGTCTGGTCCCAAGATGCATCGACGAATTCAAGGCCGGAATCCTCGCCGGCATAACCGTTTTTAGCCATTTGGGCCTTGATAGTGGGCATAAGGTCATTGCCAGCACGGTCGTGAATCTTTGTCCACCAGCCAAAGTGGTTGAGGCCGTAGTAGCCGACGACGAGGTCGTTGTGGTCCTTGAGACCACACATCTGAGCCATGATATCCATCAGTGCTATTGGCATGTCGCAAATGTTAATGATCTTTGAATCCGGGCGAAGACGGCGTGTCGCCTCGGCAACGATCGCCGCGGGGTTGGAGTAGTTGAGCATCCATGCGTCAGGACTGTATTTCTCCATGTAGTCAAGGATCTCGAGTACGCCGCCAATGGAGCGCAAGCCATAAGCAATGCCACCAGGACCACAGGTCTCTTGGCCAAGAACGCCATAGCGCAGGGGGATCTTCTCGTCCTTATCGCGCATAGCGTACTTGCCAACGCGAATCTGGGCAAGTACAAAGTCGATGCCTGTGAAGGCCTCCTCAGGGTCGGTCGTATAGCTGAAGGTTACCTTTGGAGCATTCTCCCTGATGTAGATGGCACATGCCTTGGCAATTGTCCCCTGACGCTCGGCATCGTTGTCATAGAGCGTAATCCTATTGATGGGGAACACATCACGCTTCGCGAGAAGTGTCAAAACAACGCCCGGCGTATAAGTGCTCCCGCCTCCCGCGATAGTAACCGCATAGCTCTGTTTTGCCATTGCAAATCCTCCTGTCTAGACATGTACTTGACGACTTGAATTATAGCCACATGATTTGTTATCTGTCTAGACATGTTAAGCACACGGGTGAACGGTTGATTTATGGCGGTAAGCGGTAACTTTAAGCGTCTTCACTTCCTATAATTGGTAGAAACAGACTATCGCGCCGATTTGACGCATTCCGCACCACCTCTATAAGGAGAGCATTTTGGCAAGGATCCTGTACAGTGATATTTACCGCAGCCTTCGAGAGCGGATTGTCGAAGGCAAGCATCCCGTAGGATCGCTCCTTCCTTCCGAACAAAATCTGTCCAAAGAGTTCTCCTGTTCTCGAATGACGGTGCGCAAGGCCATCTCACTTCTCGCAAATGAAGGTCTAGTTCAGTCCATTAAAGGCAAGGGAGTCCTCGTAATCGAGACGTCACTTGCAGGCGCCAGCAAAGAGGGCGCATTCACCGTAAACGACCTTTCTTCGTTCAGCGAATCGGCACACGCGATCGGAGCAATTCCAACGTCAAAAATCGTCTATTTCGAGCACGTAAGCACCAATAAGTGTCTAGCTCAATTGACGGGATTTCCCGAAGGAGAAGACCTTACGCATTTGAAGCTCGTCCGCATGCTCGACGATAAACCGGTCGCTGTCGACCGCCACTACTTCCTAACTTCCTCCGTCCCCGGCCTAAACGAGCAGAATGCCACCCTGTCGCTCTTCCATTACATCGAGGATGAGCTAGGGCTCACCATTGCCGTGAGCAAACGAACGATAACACTCGCCCAGCCCGACACTGAGGACTGCCGGTTGCTTGACATCGATCCTTCTACGTATCTGGCGGTCGTAACCAGCCAGACATTCGACTCAACCGGAACTCAATTTGAGTATGTCGATGCGCGTTATATTCCGAGCATCTTCCATTTTCACGACACGGCAACGCGCACACCCCTGCCCTAACAAACGGCACGAACGGACGCCGCCCTAGTGAATTTGTTCAACAAAAAAGCCGGGGCCCACGCAATGCGGGCCCCGGCTTTCAACAGTGACGGTATGTTGTCCCAGTCCTACACGTAGAACAGGATGTCGTCGTAGGTCGGGACCGGCCAGTAGTCGGCTGCCACGATCTCCTCCATGGCGTCCACGGCGGCACGCAGCGCATCCATAGCGGGAACGACCTCGTGCGCGTACACGTTGGCCTGCTCCTGGCCATCGAGGGCCTCAGCCTTCTGATGCACGGCGTCAAGCGCCTTGATGGAGTCGTTGATGGTGGTGATGCCGTTGCAGAGCTTGTTGAGCGTGTTCTGCTCGCACTGCATGGCGGCCTCAGCACCGGCAGCACGAATAGTCTCAAGGCCCTTAGCGACCTTGGTGGCATAGGCGGTAATGACCGGGCGATAGGTACGACGCGCCTCGCGAACCATCGTGGTGGCCTCGATGTTCATGAGCTTGTTGTACTTCTCGAGCTTGCAGTCGTAGCGGCACTGGGCCTCGGCCTTGGTCAGGACACCCGTCTCCTCAAAGAGCGCGATGGCCTTATCGGAAACAAAGGCGGGCAGGGCGTCGGCCGTGGTCTTGTTGTTGGCAAGGCCGCGCTTCTTGGCCTCGACGGGCCACTCATCGGAGTAGCCGTCACCGGAGAACAGGATGCGCTGGTGGTCGGTCAGGACCTTCTTGCAGTACTCGAGCGCGGCGTCCTGGAACTCATCCTCGGGCGTACCCTCAAGCGCGTCGGCGAAGGACTTGAGCGACTTGGCCACGGCGGCATCGAGCACCAGGTTGGAGTCGGAGACGTTCTGCTCGGAGCCGCAGGCACGGAACTCGAACTTGTTGCCGGTGAAGGCGAACGGGGAGGTGCGGTTGCGGTCGGTGTTGTCCTGCATCAGCTTGGGCAGGGTATCGGCGCCCAGGTCGAGCACGCCGCGCGTGGCATGAACGGAAGCCTTGCCATCGATGATCTTCTCGACGACCTCGGTAAGCTGGTCGCCCAGGAAGATGGACATAATCGCCGGAGGAGCCTCGTTGGCGCCCAGACGATGGTCGTTGCCGGCCGAGGCAACGGAGGCACGCAGGAGCTCCTGATAGTTATCGACGGCCTCGATCACCGCGGTGAGGAAGACGATGAACTGCAGGTTGTCGAGCGGGGTGTCGCCCGGATCGAGCAGGTTCTCGGACTCGGTGCCAAGCGACCAGTTGTTGTGCTTGCCCGAACCGTTGATGCCCTCAAAGGGCTTCTCGTGCAGCAGGCAGACCAAGTCGTGACGGGAGGCGATGAGCTTCATCTTCTCCATCATGACCAGATTCTGGTCGATGGCCTCGTTGACCTCGCCATAGACAGGGGCGAGCTCATGCTGGCAGGGGGCGACCTCGTTGTGCTTGGTCTTGGCGGGAATGCCGAGCGCCCACAGCTCATCGTCCAGGTCCTTCATGTAGGCCGAGACGGTGGGGCGGATAGCGCCAAAGTAGTGCTCCTCGAGCTCCTGGCCCTTGCAGGGAGCAGCACCAAAGAGGGTGCGGCCGGTGATGACCAGATCCTTGCGCTTGCGGTAGGCGTCCTTCTTGATCAGGAAGTACTCCTGCTCGTCGCCCACGGAAGGAACGACCTTCTTGGGGGTCTTGCCAAACAGCGCCAAAACGCGCTTAGACTCACGCGAGAGCGCGGTCATGGAACGCAGCAGCGGGGTCTTCTTGTCCAGGGCCTCGCCCGTGTAGGAGCAGAAAGCCGTGGGGATGCACAGGACATCGTCCTTGATAAAGGCGGGGCTAGTGGGGTCCCAAGCGGTGTAGCCACGGGCCTCGAAGGTAGCACGCAGGCCGCCGTTGGGGAAGCTCGAGGCATCGGGCTCGCCCTGGATGAGGTTCTTGCCCGTAAACTTGGTAATGGCGGTGCCGTCGTGGTTGGGCTCCAGGAAGCTGTCGTGCTTCTCGGAAGTAATGCCCGAAAGCGGCTGGAACCAGTGCGCATAGTGCGTCGCACCCTTGGAGATGGCCCAGACCTTCATGGCATGGGCAACGGCGTTGGCCACATCCAGGTCGAGCGGCTCACCGCCCTCGAGGGTTGCAGCAAGGCGCTTCCAAATGTCCTTGGGGAGGTAGTCCTTCATGACTTCCTCAGAGAACACCATGGTCCCGAAGCGGTCAGTAAGTTCGGCCATACGGAACTCCCTTCGTATCGGCACCGCGTGAGAAGCGGTGTTGATTACTAACGAACGAGTCATAGCTTAGACTCGCCGTGTTTCCGCGACATTACCGTTATGTTGCTGTCGCGAAACCAATCAATGAGGTTACCCTATCGAGGCGGCGTTGCCACCCTCAACAGCCAATCAACTGCATAAATTGCAGACCTCTCCCCATGGTTTAAGGGTAGTCAATTTGGGATGGAGCTCTATTAACTGGTATTTTGCATCAGATACCAGTCTTTATAGTCCGTGCCTAGATTAGCCGCTCTGTTATAGAGAAAGCCGATAGCAAGGCATCTTTGATTGGTATCCCCGAATAACGAGTGAAACTCCACCGTGACACAGTGGTGCTGTAGAATCCTTACAACACATCACACTATTACGTATCTAGAGGAGCACGATATGCGCGTCGACGAGGTTTTTAAGCAGGCAGCATCCCAGGGCACCGCGCCCGTTTCGTTTGAGATGTTCCCGCCCAAGGGCGAGCTCACCCTCGACACGGCTCGCGAAGTGGCAGGCAATCTGTGCAAGCTTTCGCCGAGCTTTGTCTCGGTCACCTGCTCGGCCGGCGGCTCGGGCAACGGTGCCACCACCGCCCCCATCGCGCATATGATTTCGAGCGAATTCGACACGCCCTCGGTGGCACACCTCACCTGCGTGGGCCGCACCCACGCCGACATCGCCGCCAAGATCGACGAGTATCGCACCGCCGGCGTTGAAAACATTCTGGCCCTGCGTGGCGATCTCCCTGCCGGCGCGACCGAGGACGACAAGCCCGCCTCCGACTACGCCTACGCCCGCGACCTCATCCCCGAGCTCGTCGACGCCGGCTTTTGCGTGGGCGCCGCAGCCTACCCCGAGGGCCACATTGCCTGTGAGGATCTCAACCTCTCGGTCGAACACCTCAAGCAAAAACAGGACGCCGGCGCGAGCTTCTTTGTGACACAGCTCTTCTTTGATAACGAGTGCTTCTACCGCTTCCGCGAGCTTGCCGACAAGGTCGGCATCACCGTGCCCATTACCGCGGGCATCATGCCGTTTATGGGCAAGTCCCAGATCAGCCGCATGGTCTTTATGTGCGGCGCGTCGCTGCCCTCCCCCGTCATCAAGATTCTCGCCAAGTACGAGAACGATCCCGAGAGCCTGCAGGCAGCCGGTGTAGATTATGCCGCCCGCCAACTTTGCGACCTCAAGGAGCACGGCGCCGACGGCCTGCACCTGTACACTATGAACCGTCCTGCGATCGCCGCGACCATTATGGAGCGCCTGGGGTAATGGAAAAACCGCACATCGATACAACCGCTGTCGAAGTGCCGGCCGACCTTGCGTCGCCGGCGCTTTACCGTGTCGATGCCGCGCACCATCCCCGTGTCGACCGTGCCGAGATGCTGCGGTATCTGGGTTACGGCGGCCAGCAGATTGAGCCCGAACTGTCACGACGTATTGAGCTTGTCGTTGAACGTCTGGAACTGGACATTGAGCCCCGTGGCGTGCGCCGCGTGTTTGCCGTCGATGCCACGGGCGTGGACGAACAAAGTGAGCCTTGCATTCGCTTGGTCGGCACCAACGTTGAGCTGCGGGGTCGCGATATCTATCGACATCTCAAAGATGCCCGCTTTGCCGCGCTCATGGCATGCACCCTCGGCATGGACGCCGAGCGTCGCCTGCGCACCACGGGAGCCCAACATCCCCTGGAGGGCGCCGTGCTCGACGCCGCGTGCTCCGCTTACGTAGAAGCCGCCGTTGAGCAAATGGACCAGCAGGTCAAGACGGACGCCGCCGTTCATGGGCTCGCCGGCAACTGGCGCTTTAGTCCCGGCTACGGCGACTGCCCGCTCTCGGCCCAGCGCTCGATCGTCAATGCGCTCAACGCCACGCGGCTCATCGGGCTTACCGTCACACCCACCAGCCTGCTCATGCCCACCAAGAGCGTGACCGCGGTGATCGGTCTGTTCGAAGGCGAAGTCCACGACGCCCAGAGCCGCCCCACCTGCAATATCTGCCGCATGCGCGAGCACTGCCGCTTCCGCGCCGCCCACACCACCTGCTATTCCAGCCATTAGGAGCCCTCGATGTTTACTCCGCTTATCACTCATGATTCTGACGGCACTGCATTGGCGGCACCTGTTGATGCCGCACGTCGCAACGGTGCCACGTACAAGACGCGCACGATCGACGATCTGCGCATTAAGGACGATCGCCTGCGTGCGGCCATCGATGGCACGGGACACCTGCTGTTCGACGGCGGCATGGGCACCATGTTGCAGGCCGCTGGCATGAAGGCGGGCGCCCTGCCCGAGCTGCTCAACTTTGAGGAACCCCAGGTTATCACCGATATCCAACGTCAATATGTCGAGGCTGGCTGTGACGTGATCACCGCCAACACCTTTGGCGCCAACGCCCACAAGCTCGACGGTGCTGCCACCGTGGCAGACGTCTTTGCCGCGGCCGTCACCTGCGCCCGCGAGGCCGGCGCCCGCTACGTCGCCGGCGATATCGGCCCCATCGGCGCGCTGCTTCGCCCCCTGGGTACTCTGAGCTTCGACGAGGCCTACGACCTCTTTGCCGAGGAAGTGCGCGCCGGCGTCGCCGCGGGTGTGGACCTCTTTATTATCGAGACCATGACCGACCTGGCCGAGATCAAGGCGGCTGTCTTCGCCTGCCGCGAGAACTCCGACCTGCCCGTCTTTGCCACCATGACCTTTGAGGAAGAC
This sequence comes from Collinsella aerofaciens, assembly GCA_905199455.1. GTDB lineage: Bacteria > Actinomycetota > Coriobacteriia > Coriobacteriales > Coriobacteriaceae > Collinsella > Collinsella aerofaciens_AW. The sequence continues at coordinate 25,703 of CAJKGV010000002.1, forward strand.
GGCCGTACCTTCCTAGGAACGAGCCCCGAGGTCGCCGCCATCACGCTCGACGCCATCGGTGCCGACGTTTTGGGCATCAACTGCAGCCAAGGACCGGCCGAGCTCCGAGGACTCGCCGCACGTATGCTCACCGTTACCGACAAGCCCGTTATGGTGCAGGCTAATGCAGGACTCCCCCATGTAGACGACGACGGCAACACCGTCTTTGATATCCAAGCCCCCGAATACGCCGAGGCCGTCGCCGGCATGATCGCCGACGGTGTGAGCGTCGTGGGCGGTTGCTGCGGCACCACGCCGGCGCACATGGCGGCCTTGCGCACGCTTATCGACAACCACACGCCCAGCCCGCGCCGCCGCAAGCCCAGCATGTCGGTCACGAGCGCCCAAACGGTCGTGGACCTTCCCTGCGACGGCCACAAGATCGCCGTCATCGGCGAGCGCATCAACCCCACCGGCAAAAAGCGCCTGCAGCAGGCCCTGCGCGACGGCGACCTGGACTACGTCGTGAGCCAGGGCATCAGCCAGCAGGAACAGGGCGCCGACATCCTGGACGTCAACGTCGGCCTGCCCGAGATCGACGAGGTCAAGATCATCCAACAGGCCACCGAGCAGCTCCAGGGCTCCACGCTGCTGCCGCTGCAGATCGACTCCACCGATCCCGCCGCTGTCGAGGCCGCCGTGCGCCGCTACGCCGGCAAGCCCATCATCAACTCGGTCAATGGCAAGCAGCAGATCATGGATGAGATCTTTCCGCTGGTCGCCCACTACGGCACCAACGTTGTCGGCCTTACGCTCGACGAAGGCGGCATCCCCGATACCGCCGAGGCCCGCTTCGCCATCGCCGAGCACATCGTGGCCGAGGCTGCCCGTTACGGCATCGGACCGGACCGCATCCTCATCGACTGCCTGGTCATGACCGCCTCGACCAACCAGCGCCAGGCCGAGCAGATCCTGCGCGCCATGTCCCTGTGCAAGGAGCGCCTGGGCGTCAAATGCGCGCTCGGCGTGTCGAACATCAGCTTTGGCCTGCCTGCCCGCCCGCTGCTGGGTTCGGTCTTTTTGGCCGCCGCCTTTGGCGCGGGCCTGGACGCCCCCATCATGAACCCGGGTTCCAAGCGCTTTATGGACACCGTCTACAGCTATCGCGTCCTGAGCGTTGAAGACGAGGGCTCGACCGGATACATCGAGCGCTATGCCGGCTGGACCGATCCGTACAAGATCGCCGCCAACCCGGCAGCGGCTCAGGCCGCATCGAGTGATGCCGCGCCTGCTGCTGGCACCGCCGGCACTGACGGCAACGACGACCCGATTCGTCGCATGGTCGTCTCGGGCCGCAAAGGCGAGATCGCTGCCGAGACCGAGCGTCTGCTGGCAGACCACGACGCCATGGACCTCATCAACAATCACTTTATCCCCGCCCTCGACGAAGTTGGCGTCCTCTTTGACCAGGGCAAGTTCTTCTTGCCGCAGCTTATGGCCTCGGCCGAGGCCGCACGCGTGGGCTTCGACACCATCAAGCGCCTGATGCCCGCCGGCGAGATTGCCGACAAGGGCAAGATCTGCGTGGCCACCGTCAAGGGCGACATCCACGATATTGGCAAGAACATCGTCAAAATGCTGCTCGATAACTACGGCTACACCGTCTTTGACCTAGGCCGCGACGTCGACCCGCAGGAGGTACTCAAGACCGTGCAGGAGCGTGACATTAAGCTTGTCGGCCTCTCAGCGCTTATGACTACCACGGTCGTCGCCATGGAGGAGACCATCAAGCTGCTTCATGCCGAGGTGCCGGGCGTCAAGATCATCGTGGGCGGCGCCGTGCTCACCCCCGAATACGCCAAGCAGATCGGCGCGGACTACTACGCCAAGGACGCCGCCGAAAGCGCTCGTATCGCCGAAGAGGTCTTTGGGCAGTAACACAACGGAAACAACCGAGCACCAAAACGTGTCGCATGCGCCACTTGGCACGTACGGCACGTTAAAATAGATAAGACTATGCTCGTTTTGGCAGATAGGAGCGCAAGGATGGCGATCACGCCCGCAGAAATCGCGGAAACCCGCGGCATGGTTGAGGAGCAGAACCTCGACATCAGAACCATCACCATGGGTGTTTCGCTCATGGGTTGCGGTGACGAGAACCTCGACCGCATGTGCACGAAGATCTACGACCACGTGACGCACACGGCTGAGCATCTGGTCGAGACCGCCGAGAACCTCGAGCGCGAGTACGGTATCCCCATCGTCAACAAGCGCGTTTCCGTCACCCCGGTGGCGCAGATCGCCGCGTGCTGCAAGGATGAGGACCTCACCCCCATCGCGCATGCCCTCGATCGCGCGGCCGAGACGCTCGGCATCGATTACCTGGGTGGCTTCTCCGCACTCGTCCAGAAGGGCATTGGCGACGCCGACCGCCGCGTCATCCAGTCCATCCCCCAGGCGCTCGCTACCACGAGCCGCGTCTGCTCCAGCGTCAACGTCGCCAGCCTGCGCGCCGGTATCAACATGGATGCCGTGCTCATGGCCGCCCAGACCATCATCGATGCCGCCAAGCTCACGGCCGACCAGGATTCCGTTGGCGCCTCCAAGTTTGTCTGCTTTGCCAACATGGTCGAGGACTCCCCGTTTATGGCGGGCGCCGTCCACGGCGGTGGCGAGGCCGACGCCGTCATCAACGTTGGCGTCTCGGGCCCCGGCGTTATGGCTGCTGCCTTGGAGACGCTCCCCGACTCCGCCTCGATGATGGAGGTTGCCGAGAAAATCAAGCAGACCGCCTTTAAGATCACCCGCGCCGGCGAGCTCATGAGCCGTGAGGCAGCCCGCCGTCTGGGTGTCGAGAAAGGCATTGTCGACCTGTCACTGGCTCCCACGCCTGCCATCGGCGACTCCGTTGCCCGCATCCTCGAGATCATCGGCGTGGGCACCTGCGGTGGCCCCGGCACGACCTGCGCGCTCGCCATGCTCAACGATGCCGTCAAGAAGGGCGGCGTCATGGCCAGCTCCAGCGTGGGCGGTCTCTCCGGCGCCTTTATCCCCGTGTCCGAGGACGCCGGCATGATCGCCGCCGTCGAAGCCGGCGCGCTTTCGCTCGAGAAGCTCGAGGCCATGACCTGCGTGTGCTCCGTTGGCCTGGACATGATCGCCATCCCCGGTGACACCCCGGTCGAGACCATCGCCGGCATCATCGCCGACGAGATGGCCATCGGCGTCATCAACAACAAGACCACGGCCGTCCGCGTGATTCCTGCCATCGGCAAGGGCGTGGGCGACTGCGTCGAGTACGGCGGCCTGTTCGGCCGTGCGCCCATCATGCCGGTGAACCCCAACGCCGGCACCGTGCTTGCCCACCGCGGTGGACGCTTCCCGGCGCCGCTGAACTCGCTGAAGAACTAGCTGAGGGGGACTGGCGAGGAGCCCCGGGGAGGGCAAATATATAAGGTCGCCTGCTCGGACAGTCCTGACTCGCACGGAAAGCACATTAAGTGCTCTCCGGCTCGTGCGGAACTCGCGATCGACCTTATATATTTGCCCTCCCCGGGGCTCCCGCACAACGGGACCTCGGTTGGGTTCTATCCCGGTTGCAGTTGCTTCGCTCCTGCACCACTTGGCTGGTGCGGCGGTTTGGCGTTGGAACGGTTCTTTTTCTGATATATGCTGGTTGCGGCTCTTCTTTTGGGAGGAGTCGCTTTTTTGTTGCTAGGAGGTTGGCCCGTGGTTGATGGGGAGAATCGTTCTGAGCTGCTTTCCACAGATTGGAACCAGGAGTGGATGCAGATGCAGGCCGCTCGGCATCGGGCTGATGATTCTTTTGAATGGGATAAGCGGGCTCGGCATTTTCGGCCGTTGGAGACCGCCCCTTATGCTCGGGACTTTATAAAGCTGTTGGCGCTTGAGCCCGGCGAGTCGGTACTCGATATGGGGTGCGGGGCTGGGTCGATTGCTATTCCGCTTGCTCAGGCTGGGCATCCTGTGATTGCTGCTGACTTTTCCCCTGCCATGTTGGGCACGCTTGATGCCGGCATTGAGTACTATGGGCTCGAGGATCGCATTACACCGCTTGAGCTTGCTTGGGATGATGATTGGGATTTGGTTGGACCGGTCGCGAAAGCGGTGGATGTTGCCTTTGCCAGTCGGTCGGTTACGACGACCAATCTAAAAGGTGCGCTTGCCAAGCTTGATCGTACGGCTCGTCGGCGTTGTGCTGTCACGATGGTCGCCAACTCCAGCCCGCGCTATGATCTGCACTTGATGAACGCTATCGGTGCCTCAGTTACCTGCAGTAATGGTTTTGTGTATGCCTTTAACATCCTTATTCAGATGGGTGCGTTGCCACAGGTTACGTATTTTGAATCACCCCGTCGCGACACCTTCGATAGTCTCGAGGCGGGCGTGGCGGACTTTTCTCGTATGCTCGAGCATGGCAACGAGGATAAGATCGACCGCCTGCGCGATTACATCGCCCAGCACATGATCGAGAACCCCCATGCCGGTGAGCCGGGCTCCAAGGGCGTGCCGCAGGGGCGCTATATGCTCGACCACGTCCGTAAGGTCCGTTGGGCGTTTATTGCATGGGAGCCGGTCTCTGCGCCCAGCTCATAGCCTGTTCGCAGCCCGCACCGCCCACTCGCTCGGCATCCGCATTCTTTGCGAACTGGGCAAACGCGCTCCACACCGCGCCGTTCCTGCGCTATCGTGGGACAGCTCACGTAGATTAAGGCCCCGTCGCGGGGCGCCCCATACATAGAAAGCGAGAACCCATGGCACTGACAGGAGCCCAGGTCAAGCAGCTTCGCAGCATGGCCCATCACCTCAACCCCGCCATCATCATCGGCAAGTCCGATGTCAACGAGGGCACCGTCGAGCAGACGGTCGCCTACCTGGAGAAGCACGAGCTCGTTAAGTGCTCCGTGCTCGATGGCTCCAGTCTTTCCGCCCGCGAGGCCGCCGAAGAGCTCGCTGAGCGTTGCCACGCCGAGGTCGTCCAGGTCATCGGCCGCAAGTTTTCACTGTATCGCGAGTCCTCGCGCAAGGACATCGAGAAGATCAAGCTCGTCTAAGAGCCAATAATCCGGCGAGCCAACACATAGCAAGCTTACGGGTGCCCAAGTACTTCGGGCGCCCGTTTTTTATCGCTCGACCAGCACGCGATTGAGCCGCCCCTCCACCAAGCGCTCGTATAGACGCCGCGTCTCGGGCTCGGGCACGCCATTGACCTGCTCCCTCAGGTGGTGCATATGCCCGCTGTACAGCTCGACGATATCGCGCCGCCGCCCCGCCGCACTGTAGACGCGCATGGCGCAGCGCACCATATCCTCACGCGCCGTTTCCTGTCGAAGCCCCGACTCCGCCAGCCAAATCGCCGACTGCAGATCGTTTTCTTCTAGAGCGGCATTTGCTCCCTTAATCATGCAATCGATGTACTTTGACTGCATAATGCGCCGCATGCGCAAAAAGTAGGTGGGATTACAGCCATTGGGAACATACAGCGGTCCGGCATAAAGCTGCTCAATCTTAAGGCACAGCTCAACTAAATGGGGCCCGCGCGCACCCGTGCGATTTCCCAAAACCTCGCGGCTTATCTGGTCAAACAGCCGTACATCGGTCTTGACGTAGTCGCCGTTGAGTCCGATGCATTCATTTTGGATGAGCACACACGACTTGCCATCCGGCGTCGGTCCCAAAGCCGACCGCAAGCGCGATATCGTCGAGTACAGGTTGTTGCGGGCGCTATTGAACTCGGCATGGGGCCACAGCTCCATGGCCAGCGTCTCGCGGTCGACGAGCGCATCCATGCCCAGCGCAAGCCGCTCGGCAAGCGTCGCCGCCTTCTTGCGGCGCCACATTTTGTCCGTGATGGGAAACCCGTCGCGCTCGGCGCGAAACGCACCAAACATGCGAATCTCGATATGGTCGATGGTATCAACGGCTTCAACTTCGCCAGCCTGGAACAGACGCTCGCCCTCCCCTTCCAAATCGTCGCGCAGCGAGTACCGCGACAGCTCGCGCACGGGAAGCTTCTTGCGTATCCTGCCCGCCGGCTCGCCCAGACAATGCATGGCAAGGCGCGCAAAGAGACGATACGATGGCTCTAGAATCCCCGCACGATTCATGGACATCCAGGCCGCAAGGTCGCTGTCTCGGCCCGCACAGGCCAAATGCAGCGCCACCATCCAGGCCTCCGCTCCACCAACCTGCGTCTGGCTTATATCGAGTAGCTCCGCTTCCTCGCGAACCGAAACCATCGAGGTGTTACGCAGATATGCCGCGCGCTCCAGCAGCAATGCGTTATCGCGCATGTACGCAATCGACTCCTCGGCAAGTTTGAGCACTTGGACCGCACGGAACTTTGCATTAACCGGCCGTCCCTCCGCCAGCGACTGCCAGCCTTCTAGCAACAGGCCAAACAGCTGAATCTGGTTGTCGCGCATGCGCACGGCAAAACGATCGAGCTCGTTGAACGCCGCATCGTCGGTTACCGGCAAGCCGGAAAGGAGCCGCCGTGCCGCCAACACCATGCGCACCCAGATAGCCATCGCCTTAAGCCCACGTACGTCGAGCGCCTCCCGCACCACCGTCATCTCGTCGTCGCGCTCGTCGGTTCCCGCAAACGACCCGTCAAAGAGCTCCACCAGCATGCTATCGGCCCGTATAACAATCCCCGCGATGTCGAGCTCGCAATCGTAGGCCTTGCTCGTTTTGAGCTGCTGTAGAACGCCGCCGTCATCTCCCCGCTCGGTCAGGCAGCGCTTGACCTCGATATGCGCAGACAACATATCGAGTGCGGTATGAGATGTCTCGATTTCTGGCACGGCCAGGTTCGCAGGAAGCCCAAGCCCGTTGTCCCCATAGCAAACAGCCGTCAGTGTCTGGGCCACCCTCCATGAAACAGGGTCTATTTCGCAGGCCGCCCGTTCGCCCCCGCGCTCGATAACCGATGCCATATAGCGGGCGAGCTTTGTATTGGACACGCTGACCGCTGCCAGATATACGCCGAGCGCCTCGGCAGGCGTTGGCTCTGGAGCCGGATCGTCGGCATCGATCGTGCCCAGCGCTGCTCGGCAGATATCGGCCCCGTGCCCCGTCAGAGCAAGATCGACCCCATACTGCCCAGCAAGTTCAAGGACCGCCTCACGGTCCAAAAAGGCGTCCGCCAGGCCCATCGCCGCATCGCATCGGCCCGCCTTAAGCAAAATCCGGGCCGCCCTCGGAACAAGTTCGGGGCGAACCTCGGCCACCAACTTACGCAAACGCAAGCGTCCGTTATCCTCCGTGCCCAGACACGTAAAACTCCGCTCGGCGGGATCCAAGCCAAAGATCGGGTAGTCGCGTACAAAGTAGGACTGGTCGACCATCGACAGCCTCACCCCGCAAGCCTCGAGTTCTGCGATATTGCCCTCGCCCATCAAAACCATGAGGCATGCCACGCAAAACAGCGCATTATTGTCGAGCGAAGCCAGATCGACAAGTGCCGCGCCATATACGTTGACAATCTCGTTTTCGAGCAGTTGGGCGACGTCGCCCTGGCCATACAGCCCCGTCTGCAATGCCGAAACGAGCTCGGGCACGCCCTGCGTGAGCTGATAAAAGTCGAGCGATGTGCTGATCGAAAACGCCGATGCCCACGCCGAATACTCATAGGCATGCACCTTGAGCATCTGCGCATTGATCTTAACCGAATCGCCCAGCCCATGAATCAGCTGACGATTTGAAGGACGGCAGGAGATAAAGACCCCAACCCCCATAGCGCGCAGGCCGCGAATCCTGTCGATGAGGTCTTCGGTATCGTGCTGATCGAGGTTTGGCACATTATCAATCGCGATAAGGGAGTGCGGTTTGTCTTTGAGTTCTTCGGTAACCACCTCGAGCTGCATAAACACCTCGCGCCCAATGGCGCGATCGGCCTCGATAATCCGCACGGGGCCTCGCGTCGGGTCGCATTTAACCTCATGAGTGTACTGCAGCAGCACCGAGGTCTTCCCAAACCCGTCGGGCGCATAAAGAACCACGATGCCGGCCTTTCGGCCCTTGGTGATAAGCTCATTCATCAAGCGTTCGCGTCGCACCATATAGCCTCCGCCCAGCGGCATCAGCTCGAGGTCGTCTATACCGCTCAAATCGTTTACCATGCCCGCTCCTCAACTCGACCGTATGGACACTGTAGCCGCAAGACCATACAAGCCGCGCTATGAATAGAGCGACCTTGTGTTTTAGGTTGTCTTTTGGTACGCAAGCGGCAAGTTTTTGTACAGCGAGGGCCGATTGTTATTAATCCCC
>CAJKGV010000003.1:0-28557 GCA_905199455.1 Collinsella aerofaciens
CGATTGCGGCCTATCGTCGTGACCTGACGACGTACTGCGCCTATCTGGAGCGGGCGGGTATTGTGTCTTTTGAAGAGGTGACCCGTCAGGTCGTGGAGGGCTTTGTCGCCGACCGTCGCGATGGGGGCTATTCCGATGCCTCGGTGGAGCGTGCGCTTGCGGCCGTGAAGGGCCTACATGCCTTTTTGGTGCGCGATGGGGCTGTGGCCCAAAATCCAACGGCGGCGTTGCGCCTGCCTAAAAAGGCTGAGCGTTTGCCGGAGTATCTATCGGTGGAGGATGTCTCGGCGCTGCTCGATCAAGACTTCCCCGAGGGCGAGATGGGCTTGCGCGACCATGCCATCTTGGAAGTGCTCTACGGATGCGGTTTGCGTGTGAGCGAGTTGGTGGGGCTCGATGTGGGCGATATCCATATCGACGATGGCTTTGTGCTCGTTCGTGGTAAGGGCTCGAAGGAACGCCTGTCCCCGCTGGTAGGAAGCGCGGCGCGAGCTCTGACGCTTTATGTAACTGAGGGGCGTTCTCGCTTGGCGGCCCATGCCCGCGGAACCGAGACCTCGGCGGTCTTTTTAAATAAGAACGGCCGCCGTCTGTCGCGCCAGGGCATCCATGCCATCTGTGAGCGCTACGGGCGCCAGGTGGGACTGGTGGGGCTCCATCCCCATACCTTGCGCCACTCCTTTGCCACCCACATGCTCGCGGGCGGTGCCGACCTGCGTGTGCTGCAGGAGATTTTGGGCCATGCCGATATTTCGACCACGCAGGTCTACACGCATGTCGACCGAACGCAACTGACCGAGGTCTATCTGGCGGCGCATCCGCTAGCACATCGCTAGCACCTCGCTGACCTGCATATTTATAAATATTAAATGGGACGGGCCCCAGATTGCCGAGACGCACTTTTGCGCGCATGGGCAATCTGGGGCCCGTCCCATTTTTCGCCAGACACCGACGCGGTGGTGGGCCGTGTGTACCGTGGGCGGGGGAGTTTGGGGGCGATGTGAACGGCGTGTAAAGGGACGTAAAAATCGCCTCAAGGTCAACTTGAAGGTTGAGGTTCGCGGGCGTGGTTCTACAGGTGGCATCCCGCCGTTGCTGTAAACACAACATATTGTGTTTTCGAACATATGCTCGGGGGTGTTTTACAACATATTGGGGGTGGAGTGGTGGGGGGGGGGGGGGGAGGGGGGGGGGAAAGGTGTTGAAAAATGGGGCGGTTCCCCATATTATTAATGACGTCGACAAGCGGGGTGGTTCCCCGCGTACGTGCCATCTGAGTAACCGAGGGGAGGGCGCACATGGGAATGACTGGTGCATACGAGCGCAATCTCGATGCAAAAGGTCGTCTGTCCCTGCCTGCACCCCTTCGCGAGGAGCTTGGAGAGCACGTTCGCGTGTTCAAAGCCCTGGATGTCGATGCTCTGTACGTGTTCTCTGCCGAGGCCTTCGATAAGTGGGTCGAAGGACTCTTCGCGGGTCGTGAGGGCCACGAGGGTTTTAACCCGCGTGACATTAATGACCAGAAGCTCATGAGGGCGATCAACAAGCGCACCACGTCGATGGATGTGGACAGTGCCGGTCGTATCGGTCTTTCCGAGTCTCTCCGCAAGCAGGCGAACCTCGACCGCGAGGTCACGGTTGTGGGCAACTACGACCACCTTGAGGTTTGGGATCGCGCCGCGGCCGATGAGGACGATGACGATGAGGCCCTGCTGGACCTCTTCTTCTCGTAAGGGCAAGGCACGGGTAACGGATGGAGCGTGGGATCTTGACACAAGAATATCGGCATGAACCTGTCATGCTCGGCGAAGTGCTTGAGTCGCTGCGGCTAAAGAGCGGCTCCGTTGTCTGCGATTGCACCCTTGGCGGTGCCGGCCATTCGGTAAAGATGGCCGCGCAGGTGGGGGAGACGGGCCTTTTGCTCGGCGTCGATCAGGACGACATGGCCCTCGAGGCCGCTGGCGCCCGTCTGGACCGCGAGGTTCCCGGCGTTCCGCACCAGCTGCTGAAGGGCAACTTCGGCGACTTGGACGAGCTGCTTTGCTCGGCCGAGGTGCCCGGGGTCGATGGCTTCCTGTTCGATTTGGGCGTTTCGTCACCGCAACTCGATATCCCTGGTAGGGGCTTTTCGTATAACGAGGACGCCCCATTGGACATGCGGATGGATCCGGGTAATAACACCTTAAACGCAGCTGAGGTCATCAACACCTATAACGAACACGACCTCGCCCGGATTCTACGCGTCTACGGCGAAGAGAAGTTCGCCTCGCAGATCGCGCGCGAGATCGTGCGCCGCCGCGAGCAAGAACCGATCGAAACCACCGGCCAATTTGTCGAGATCATCAAGGCGGGTATCCCGGCTGCCGCTCGTCGGCATGGCGGACACCCGGCCAAGAAAAGTTTCCAGGCCATTCGCATCGAGGTCAATCACGAGCTCGATGTGCTCGAACGAGGGCTTGATGCCGCCACCAGGTGGCTCAACCCGGGCGGACGTATCTGCGTCATCTCGTATCACTCGCTCGAGGACCGTATCGTAAAGAACCACTTTAAGGAGATGAGCCAGGGGTGCACGTGCCCGCCGGAGATTCCGGTGTGCGTGTGCGGCAACGTGCCGATACTCAAGGTCATCACCCGCAAACCCTTGGTTGCCCAGCCTGATGAGGTTGAGCGCAACCCTCGGGCGAGATCAGCCAAAATCCGCGTGGCGCAGCGTCTGTAGGCGCGACCGCGCGATATTGGACCTCCCGCTCGCACCATAAACGAAGCTTAAACACACTACCAACGTACTCGGGATGGGAGGCGGCATATCATGGGCTACAACACTTCAAGCGCAGCACTCGCCTATGATATGAACGCCATGCCCGCCTATCGTGAGACGCCGCAGGCTCCCGTTGCTCCCCGTGAGCAGCGCACGCCGCGCTTTGATGTCTACACGGGCGCGGGCCGTCAGGCAAACCAGGCGGTAAGCCCGGTTTTCATGAGCGTTCTTAAAACGTTTTGCATCATTGCGGCTATCTTCATGACGATCGGCGTCGCCCGCGTGGCGCTCGCCGGCGTTACGGCCCAGGTGCTCAACAGCAACGCCGAGCTTACCAACACGCTCGAAAAGGCGACCGATGAGAGCTCCGACCTGGAGGTCATGCATTCGGTCTATGGCGCCGACACGCGCATTCGCGACCTTGCGGGCGCTTATGGCATGGTGGAGCCCAGCGAGAGCGTTACACTTGACTTTTCGCAGGATGCAGCCGCGGGCGCCAACGCGACCGCGACCGCTCAGTAGCAAGACGGTAGCTGAGTATGACAAATGACTATCGCCGCGGTTCCGATGGGGGCCGCGGTTCTGGACGTCCCTCGTCGCGGGGACGTTCTGGTTATCAAGGAACGGGTCGGCAATCTTACAACGCCGGGCGGTCCCGTGGCAACGACCCGGCGTCGCGACTTCGCGGCTCGGGCGGCCCTCAAGTGCATAACACCAGGTCGCACAAGAGTTCGTCGACCGAATGGCTCACAGGCACGCCTCTGCCTCGCCGCAAAGCCGTCATGGGTTTCATTGGGTTTGGCTTGGGCTTGGGCGTCTTTCGTCTTGCCGACTATCAAATTGTCGAAGCCGATAAACTGCGCGAGCGTGCCGATGCGCGCCGCCTGCTTGCGCAGACCCTCTATGCCAAACGTGGCACCATCTACGACCGCAACGGCAACGTGCTGGCGTCGTCGGTCGAATGTCGCAACATCGCCGTGAACCCGCAGCTTGTCGAGGATGTCGACAAGACGGTGTCGGCGCTGGTCAAGGCAACTGGAATCGATAAAAAGACCTGCCGCAAGCTCGTCGAGTCCGATGGCACCTGGGTGTATATCAAGCGCCAGGTGGACGAAGACGATGCTGCGGCGCTGGAGAAGAAGAATCTGCCCGGCGTGCTTTTTGAGCAGGCCATGAAGCGCGTATATCCATACGGCAATCTGGCATCGCAGGTGCTGGGTGTAGTGAATGTAGACAACGACGGCTTGACGGGTCTCGAAAAGCAATACAACAAGCTTCTGACCGGCACGAACGGTTCTCTCGTACGCGAGCGCGCGAGGGACGGCAGCTATATCGCGGGCGGTGCCTATAAAAAGGTGGCTGCGGTCGACGGCGTTGATATCGTGACGACGCTCGACGTCAATATCCAGCGTGCGGCCGAGGATGCCCTGGCAGAGGCAGTTGAGAAGACTAAGGCCAAGAACGGCTCGGCGCTGGTCACCGATCCTACGACAGGCGAGATTTTGGCAGCCTGCTCGTACCCGACCTACGACCAGACCGATCTGGAGAATGCCAAGACCGAGGATATGAATCTGCGCCTGGTCACCGACGCCTACGAGCCCGGCTCGGTCTTTAAGACGCTCGTGGCGGGCGCCGGCTTCGACTTGGGCGTCGTGCGATCGAGTACGTCGTTTGAGGTGCCGGCGAGCATCAAGGTGGGCGACGATACCGTCACCGATGCCGACAAGCGCGACTATGCCATGACCATGGATGTGCGCGAGATGATGCGCCGTTCGTCCAACGTGGGCTTTGTCCTGGTGGGGCGCAAGATCGGTGCCGACGACTTTGCCGCCTATGTGGACAAGTGGGGCATCGGTCACAGCTCGGGTGTCGATTTTCCGGGAGAGAGCCTGGGTATCGTCAAGGAGCGTGACCAGTATGACGGCGCCACGCTGGGCTCGATGAGCTTTGGACAGGCACTGTCTGTCTCGCCGATTGAGATCGCACGTGCCGTGGGCGGCATCGCCAACGGCGGCGTGATGATGACACCGCACTTCTATAAGTCCAGCAAGGGCGACGAGAAGGACTGGGGCGAAGGCGAGCGCGCGATTTCGGAGGACGCCGCATCCCAGGTGACATCGTGCATGCAGACGGTCGTGTCCGAGGGAACGGGCGTTGGCGGCGCGGTTGACGGCTATGACGTGGCGGGTAAGACCGGTACGGCCGAACGTGCCGACGAGAACGGCGGCTACCTCAAGGAGAACTACATGTCGTCCTTTATGGGCTTTGCACCGGCACAATCGCCCAAGGTGCTGTGCTATATCACGCTCGACGGAACGCCGAGCGGCTCAGATGCCGCTGCGGTGCCGTTCCAGTCCATTATGGCCAACGCGCTCGACGTGCTGGGTATCCCGCACACGAAGTAGGGGGTTACAATCTTTGGGGCGTGGTTTGTTGTCCCATATGAGGGTGTTCACATGCCCTGCACCACGCATGGGCGGCGCTGGGATACAATACGCCGATAGCATTATTAGGTTTACAGGGGAGCTGCAATGATAGAGATCGCCGTCAACAACCTCGCGGCCGCAACAGGGGCCCGAACCGTGACGGGAGAAGCCGATCGGGTATGCCGCGGGTGCGTTATCGACTCGCGCCAGGTCGAGGAAGGGACGATTTTCGTCGCCTTTCCCGGTGAAAACGTCGACGGCAATGATTTTGCTTCCCGTGCCGTCCAGTCGGGTGCCGGCGCCGTCGTGATGACGCGTGAGCCCGAGGCCGAGCTGGTCTCGCTGGCGCAGGACAAGGGGTGCGCCATCCTGCTGACCGATGATCCCGAGGAGTTTCTGCTGCGTTTGGCGCACACGTATCGCCTGGAGCTTGGCTGCCTGGTCGTTGGTATTACCGGTTCCATCGGCAAGACGACGACCAAGGACGTGCTCGCCGCCGTGCTCGCCAAGCGCTATCGTGTCTGGGCCACCAAGGGCAATTTCAATAACCTGATCGGCATGCCGCTCACGGTGCTTTCCGCTCCGGCCGATACCGAGGTCCTGGTGCTCGAGATGGGCATGAACCATTTCCACGAGATTGAGCGCCTGTCCCAGTCCGCCAATCCCAACCTTGCCATCGTGAGCAAGATTGGTACCTCTCACATCGGCATTTTGGGCAGCCGCGAGAACATCGCCCGCGCTAAGGCCGAGATTGTCCAGGGTATGTGCGCCGCCGGCGACTTCTTGCCGCTGCTGGTTTTGGGCGGTGAGGACGACTTTACGCCGTTCATTCGCGATACGTTCGCCCAGCCTGCTGGTATCGATGTGATGCTGGCCGGCGTCTCGGACGATGATGAGGTCCGTGCCCGCGACATTCGTGTTGATGACGAGGGCCGTCCGGTCTTTACGCTCGATTTTGGCCAGGGTGAGACGACCGATACCATGCTTGCCATCCCCGGCGTGCAGTCCGTCCCAAATGCCGTTAAGGCCGCCGCAGTTGCCTATCGCCTGGGCGTGACGCCCGAGCAGATCGATGCTGCCTTTAGGGGCCTCACGATCACCGGGCACCGCCAGGAGATCAAGCGCGCCAAGAGCGGTGCCCGCGTCATCGACGATTCCTATAACGCCAGCGCCGAATCCATGGCTGCTGGTCTCGATCTGCTGTGCTCGCTTTCGTGCACGGGGTCTCGCATGGCGATCCTGGGCGAGATGGGCGAGATGGGCGATGAGGCTCCTCGCATGCATGAGCTCGTGGGCGCCTATGCCGCCGCCAAGAAGCTCGACATGCTGGCGTGCGTGGGTGGTGAGCTGGCCCAGCTTATGGCCGATGCCGCGCGCATGATGGGCATGGACGAGGACCGCATCCAGGTGTTCTCCGATTATCAGCAGGTGCTCGACCGCATGGGCGGCGCGCTTGAAAAACATGATGTTGTACTGGTCAAGGGTTCCCGCTTTGTTGAGCTCGACCGCTTTGTGGAAGGTGTGTGCTAGCCCATGTTCGGCAATCCCTCGTATCCAACGTATCAGGCTTTTTTGGGGCTTGGCATCGCCGCTGCCATTGCGCTGCTGCTCATGCCGTGGTGGATCAAGCTACTTAAGGTCGAGGGTATCGGCCAGCAGGTTCGTGCCGACGGCCCCAAGCGTCATTTGGTTAAGCAGGGAACGCCCACCATGGGTGGCGTTGTCATTCTCGTCGCGATTTCGCTGACCTGCCTGCTGATGGGCAAGCTCACCACCGAGCTCGTGCTCGTGCTGCTCGCCACGCTGGCGACCGGCGTGCTGGGCCTGATCGACGACCTGACCTCCGTTACGCATGGGCGCTCGCTCGGTCTGACGCCTCATGCCAAGATGATCGGCCTAACCATTATCTGTGTCACCTTTACGGTACTTGCCGTTAACTGGTGCGGCGTCGCCCCCGAGATTCGTTTTCCCGGCGGCCTGACGATTGACCTTGGCGTGCTTTCGACCACCATCTGTGGCCTTTCGTTCCCGTGGCTCTACATTGTCTTTTGCTGGCTGATGATCGCCGGTCTTTCTAATGCCGTGAACCTGACCGATGGCCTTGACGGTCTTGCTGGCGGCACCTCCATGATTGCCATGCTCGCCATGGCTGCCATGGCGTTTTTGCACGGAGACGTGAACCTGTCCATCTTCTGCACCGCGTGTGCCGGTGCCTGCTTGGGCTTTCTGTGGTTCAACTGCTATCCGGCGAGCATCTTTATGGGCGATACCGGCTCGCTTGCCCTGGGCGCCGCGTTTGCCTGCACGTCCATCATGACCAACACCGAGGTCGTCTCCCTCATCATCGGCGGCCTGTTTATCGTTGAGACCCTGTCGGTCATGATTCAGGTTGTCTACTTCCACTTTACGCACAAGCGCGTCTTCCTTATGGCGCCCATCCATCATCATTTCGAAAAGAAGGGCTGGGCCGAGACCAAGGTCGTCATCCGTTTTTGGATTATCGCTGCTGCCTTTGGTGCCGTTGGCCTTGCTCTGTTCTTCCAGTTGGGATAGTGGTCTTTCATGCCTCTTGCTGATGTCTTTAGCCTGCTCGTTTTGGGTCAGGGCAAATCCGGTCTCGATGTCGCCCGCTGGGCGCTGGCACATCCCGAGCGCGTAAGTGCCGTTACCGTGTATGGCGGTGGCACCTCTGAGCCCAATGACGCCACGCGTGCGCTCGAGGCTGCTGGTGCGTCGTTTGTCTATGGGACCGAACAGGTCGAGGGCGCCTATGATGTATGCGTGACGTGCCCGGGCATCTCGGAGTTCTCGGGCTTCTTTAAGGCTGGGCGCGAGCATGCCGCCCAGATTATGGGTGAGCCCGAGTTTGCCTATCGCCTGTCGCCCGATAACTGGATTGCCATCACGGGCACCAACGGCAAGACGACCACCACGTCGCTAACTGATTATCTGCTTAAGGCTGCCGGCGAGGCCAGCGTTGCTGTCGGCAACATCGGCGAGCCGCCGGTCAACGAGATTGACGGCCGAGCCCACAACGAGTGGTTTGTGGCTGAGCTCTCGAGCTATCAGATTGCTACGACAACCGAGCTCCACCCCCGCGTGGCGGTGCTGCTCAACATCACTCCCGACCACTTGGGCTGGCATAAGAGTCATAAGAACTATGCGCTTGCCAAGATCAAACTGTTTGACAATATGGTCGATGACGATCTGGTGGTTGTCGACGTCGAAGACGCCGGCATTCACGAGTTCGATGAGTACATCTACACGCCGGGTCGTCGCATCTGCAAGGTTGCCTTTGACGAGCCTGAGGGCGAGGATGCCGCCTTTGTGCGCGATGGCAAGATGATCGTGCGCCTGAAGGGCGTCGAGACCCCGCTCATCGCTACATCCGAGCTCAAGATCTCGGGCCATCACAATGTTATCAATGCCCTGTGCGCTGCCACGGCTGCCTTGGCAGTCGGTGCCGATGTCGACGGTGTCTGCCGCGGTCTGGCCTCGTTCCAGCCGCTCGAGCACCGCGTGGAGCCGTGTGGCGAGATTGACGGCGTGCGCTACGTCAACGATTCCAAGGCGACTAACACCGATGCGGTCGAGAAGGCACTGACGGCATTTCCCGATGACGACGTGATCTTGCTGCTCGGCGGCCACGATAAGGGCACGCCGCTCACGGACTTCGCGCGCGTTGTTATGGATAACGTACGCTCGGTCGTCTGCTTTGGCGATGCGCGCGAGCGTTTCACCGCCGCTATGGACGAGGCCGATGTCGATGGCGATGTGGATATTGCCCAGGCGGATGACCTGCGCGATGCCGTGGACGTCGCCCGTTCGCTGTCGAGCCGTGGCGACGTGATCTTACTTTCTCCTGCCTGCTCTTCGTTCGATGAGTTCTCGGGCTATGAGGAGCGCGGCCGCGTGTTTAAGGACTACGTGGCTCAGCTTGCCGCTACAGCGAAATCACAAATGGAATAGGGGTTGCGGTGAGAGAGGAGAGCCCCCGACAAGGTATGAGGAGGCCCGACTCGGACCGTGCTTCCTCACGTCGCACCACACCGCGTTCCAGCCGCGGCGGGCAGTCGTTTAGCGAACGCTATATTGCCGGCGTTCCCGCCCGTATCATGCGCCCCCGTTTGATATTCATGGCCTGCTTGTTTACCTTGGTATGCTTTGGCCTGCTGATGGTGTACTCGGCGTCTTCGGTCGAGGCGCTGCACGAGAATGGCTCGGCGACGTTTTTTCTGGGTCGACAGGCCGCGTTTGCCGTGGTCGGTGTTCTGGCGCTGATTGCCATCGTGTGCGTTTTGCCGGACAGCTGGTTTGGGGAGGATGTGCTCAGGATCTTCCTTATCGGCATGATAGGGCTACTGCTTCTGGTGTTCTTGGTGGGCAGCGGCAGCCGCGGCGCCACGCGCTGGCTCAACATCGCCGGTATTCAGTTCCAGCCTTCCGAGTTTTTAAAGCCATTTGCCATTGCGTATTCGGCCATCATGCTTGATCGCTTCTTTTCGCCCGGTGGCAACATCAACGAATTCCTTCGCAAGATGGGCATCTACCTGGGCATTTCGCTCTTTCTGATCTTTATCCAGCCCGATTTCGGTACTGTCCTGATCATCCTGTTGACCCTCATGTGCATGGCGTTGTTTGCGGGTCTCGACCCCAGATTTATCATCGGCGTGCTAATCTTCGGCATTCTCGTGATCGTGATTGCGCTTGTTGCAGAGCCGTACCGTATGGTGCGTATTCAGGTTGCCTTGAACCCTTGGGCCGACGAGTATGGTGACGGCTATCAGGCCACGCTTGCCATTATGGCCTTTGCCTCGGGCGGTCTGTTCGGCCGTGGCATCGGCAACTCAACCATGAAGTACTCGTATCTGCCCGAGGCGCACAATGACTACATCCTGGCCATCATTGGCGAGGAAGTCGGTTTTGTCGGAACCGTGCTGTTCTTCTTGGTGTTTGCGATGCTGATCTACTCGGCGTTTCGCATTGCCGAGCAGGCGACCGATCGCCGGGGCGCGCTTATGGCGTCTGGCTCCGCGGTCATTCTCGCAGTGCAGTTTTTGATTAACGCGCTGGGCATCCTCAACGTGTTTCCCATGACAGGCAAACCGTTGCCGTTTATTAGCTACGGCGGTTCGTCGATTATTGTGTCGCTTATGCTTGCCGGGTTGATTCTGCGCGTTTCGTACGAGAGCGCCCGCCGCGATGAGTATGACCGCCGCCGTGAGAGCTTTGCCGTTATGGACGAGAGCACCGCCGGCGTGGCCCATGTGCGCGGTGAACGACCTTCGCGTAGCGGCTTTACCGTTCTGGATGGTTCTGCATCCGAGCCGGCAGCCCGTCCACGCCCGCGAACGGCTCCGCAAGGTCGTCCGCAGCGCCCCAGCCCTCGCAACGCGGGCGGCGGATATAATCGAATCGATTTGAACTCGGACCCGTCGGCACGTCTGCGCACCGACGACCAGGGACCGCGTGTACGAAGGGACTACCATGACCGATAAAATGACCGTTGCTATTGCAGCCGGCGGCACGGCAGGACACATCAACCCCGCGCTCGCCTTGGCCGAAGAGCTGCGTGACCGTGGGCACCGCGTTGTGTTCGTGGGCCAGTCGCGCAAGCTCGAGGGTCGTCTGGTCCCCGAGGCTGGGTTTGATTTTGTGCCCATTACGGTCACGGGCTTCGACCGCTCCCGCCCTTGGACGGCGCTGACCTCGCTGTGGCGTGTCAACAAGGCCAAGCGTGCGATCGCCAGTCATTTCTCAAAGGTCGGCAAGCCCGATGCCGCCATCGGTTTTGGTGCCTATGTCGAGGTTCCACTGCTGGGGTGGTGCAAGGACGCAGGCGTGCCGTATCTGCTGCATGAGCAGAACTCTGTTCCGGGCCTGGCCAACAAGATGATGAACTCCCACGCCGCCCGCGTGTGCATCTCGGTGCCGGCAGCGCGCTCGGTCTTTGAGCGCGAAGGTGACCCTGACCACGTGCTCATGACCGGCAATCCCGTACGTCGCTCGGTGATCGAGGGAGATCGCGCTCGCGGCCGCAAGGCACTTGGCGTTCCCGAGGACGCTACGCTGCTGCTCGTCTTTGGCGGTTCACTTGGCGCCCAGCACCTCAACGAGCGCGTGGCTTCGCTCAAAAACGAGCTGCTTTCGCGCAAGAACCTCTATGTGTTGCATTCGACGGGTGCCGACGGCTTTGAGGAGACCGAGCGCGCTTTGGCGCTGACGCCCGAGGAGGCGAAGCGTTACCGCGTCCAGCCTTACATCGACAACATGGGCGATATGCTGGCTGCTGCCGATTTGGTGCTCTCGCGTTCGGGCGCATCGAGCGTGGCCGAGATCGCTGCGCTCGCCGTGCCTTCGGTGCTCGTGCCGTATCCGCATGCGACAGCCGACCACCAAACCACCAATGCTCGTTATCTGGTCGACGCCGGGGCCGGCGTGCTCTGCGCCGATGCCGATATCGACGGTTCTGCCTTTGCCGATGAGCTGCTGCACCTGGTCGATGACGCGGCGGCGCGCGACGCCATGCGTCAGGCGGCGCGTGGTCTGGCTCAGGATAGGGCCGCCGCTCTTCTGGCGGATGCGGTAGAGGGTTTGCGTTAGTTAGACGGGATATCGTCGGTCGCCCTCGCGCTGATGCGGTAGGTGCGGTACAGTTAACGGGTTACAGGCAGTGTTTACGCAAGGAGTACACGAGCACATGGCTGATTCCCAGACTGCAACCTCCGCGCCCGAGTTTAAGAGCGCCCACTTTATCGGTATCGGCGGCGCCGGCATGAGCGGCATCGCCCTTGTTCTGCACGAGCGCGGTTATGCCGTTACCGGCTCCGACCTTAAGACGTCACGTTATATCCGCCAGCTTACCCGCGCTGGTGTGAAGGTGCATGTGGGCCATGAGGCCGCCACGATCGACGAGGTCAAGCCCGACGTGGTTGTTGTCTCCACCGCTATTCCGGAGTCCAACCCTGAACTCGTGCGCGCTCGCGAGCTTGGTATTCCCGTGTGGCCCCGTGCCAAGATGCTCTCTGCTTTGGGCCACGGCTACACCACCGTCGCTGTTGCCGGCACGCATGGCAAGACCACCACGTCTTCGATGTGCGCCACCATGCTCGACCGCATGGGTCTGGATCCGAGCTTCTTGATCGGCGGCATCGTCGAGGGCTATGACACGAACGGCAAGAACGGCTCGGGCGACTACTTTGTCGCCGAGGCCGACGAGTCCGACAGCTCCTTCCTGTTCCTGAACCCCAACGTGGTCATTGTGACCAACGTCGAGGCCGACCATCTCGATCACTACTCGGGTATCGAGGAGATCGAGGCAACTTTCGCCAAATTCATGAGCCTGGTGGGCGAGGACGGCACCGTCATCGTCTGCGGTGAGGACCCGCATCTGGTCGAGCTCGCCAAGTCGACGGGTCGTCACGTGCTTTCCTACGGCTTTGCCGAGAGCAACGACATCGTCTGCATGCACCCGGATGTCAAGGGCATCCAGAGCGACTTTATCGTTCGCTTTGAGGACGGCACTGAACACGCTGTGGAGATCAAGAGCAATCCCGGTCGCCACAACATGCTCAACGCCACGGCGGTGCTCACCGTCGCCCATGTCCTGGGCCTTGACATCGACGCCGCCGCCAAGGCGCTCTCGAGCTTTGAGGGCGTCCGCCGTCGCTTTACCCACGTGGGCGATATCGATGGCATCACCGTGGTCGATGATTACGGCCATCACCCCACCGAGATCAAGGCGACGCTTGCTGCCGCTTCGTCGCTGGGCTACAAGCATGTCGACGTCGTGTTCCAGCCGCACCGCTATTCGCGCCTGCAGGCCCTGTGCGACGACTTTGCCGATGCATTTGCCAATGCCGATAAACTGCTGCTGATTGATGTGTTCTCGGCTGGCGAGATGCCCATTCCGGGCGTCACCTCTAAGATGCTCGCCGATACCGTGCGCGCCAAGCATCCTGGCAAGGAGGTCGTGTACTGTTCCAGCCGTCTTGAGCTCAATCAGGAGCTCGAGCAGATGGTGGGCGAGGGTGACCTGCTGCTCACCATGGGTGCCGGTGACGTTACGACCGTCGGTCCCGAGTTCATTGAGTATCTGACTGCCAAGAAAGACGCTTAAGTCTAATGGGTCTGTTTAACGCCGTCATGGCGCTCTCGGGCATGATCGACACGGATGTGATCGAGGACGAGCGCCTTGCGCGTCATACGAGCTATCGTATCGGCGGCAAGGCCGACCTCTTTGTGACGTGCCATAGCTATCATGCCCTCCGCCGCGCCGTGGCGGTGCTCGATCGCGAGCAGGTGCCGTGGGTCATCATCGGCAAGGGCTCCAATCTGCTGGTTGCCGATGGCGGTTATCGCGGCGCCGTCATTTCGCTCGGACGTGAGTTTCAGCGCACGGTTGTTGCCGATGACGGTTGTACGCTGACGGTCGGTGCGGGCGTGATGTTTGCGCGCCTGGTCAACGATGCCCTGTCGCGTAGCCTCTCGGGCCTTGAGTTTGCCGTTGGCATTCCTGGTTCGGTCGGCGGTGCGATATCTATGAATGCCGGCACACGGACCGAGTGGATTGGCTCGCTGGTTGAGGATGTCGTAACGTTTGACCCGGCATCCGGTATCAAGCATTATGCGGGGTCCGAGATCACTTGGGGCTACCGCGAATGTAGCCTTCCCCGCAATGAGATCATCCTCGAGTGCGTGCTCAAGCTTAAATCGGCGCCCAAGGCCGACATTCGCGAGCGCATGGAACGGTACCTGACGAGGCGCAAGCGTACGCAGCCCATGGGTCGCGCATCCTGCGGGTCGGTCTTTCGTAACCCGCCCGATGCGAGTGTGGGCAAGCTTATCGAGGATTGTGGATTAAAGGGTTTTTCGATTGGCGGCGCGGAAGTTTCGCCCGTTCACGCTAATTTTATCGTTAATAACGGAACTGCCTCGGCCGATGACGTTGCCGCGGTTATCAGACATGTGCACGGAAAGGTGAGGGAGGCGTATGGCATCGAGCTCAGACCGGAAGTTAAATTCCTCGGCTTCTAGAGCATCGAAACCAACCTTCCGCCGCGCCGGAGGGCGTTCCGGCGCGCCTGCCAAACCTCAACGCAATACCGTCGCGCACCCTAAGTCTGTCGGGCATGCTCGACAGGCCGGTCGTCCGGTCGTCGGCTCTCAGCTCGGTAATCGTCCGGCCGCAAAAAAGTCCTCGCGTCCCTCGGTGACGTCAAAGCCTGTTATGGGCGCCAAGCCTGCCCGTCCCATGGCAGCTCCTAAGCCCTCGACGGGAACTAAAGCGGCGCGTCCGGGTCTCACGCTGGGCGCATCGAAACCGCGCTCGCTGACATCGGTGCCGGCTACCGCCAAGAAGCCTTCGAGTAAAAAAGGCGTCAACCCGTTATCTTCACTTGGGGCGATGGCAAATAAAACATCAGACGCCGCTTCTGTCGTTACAGGAAAAGGCAAAATCGTGGGCGGCGTCCTGGCCGTCTTGGCCGTGCTCGTCGTCGTTGCCATCGTGGTGATTAACTCTGGATTGTTTACCGCCACTGATATTCAGATTCAAGGCAGCGAGCATGTGACGAAGCACGATGCTATCCAGCTGATCGATTTGCCCGAGGGAACGTCGCTTTTTAACGTCGATCCCGACCAGATTACCGAGGACCTCAAGCAGAACCCGTGGGTCTCGGGCGTGGATGTCCAGCGTCAGTTCCCGCATACGCTCATCATTACGCCTATGGAGCGCAAGGTCATCGCAATTGCCTATATCAGCTCCGATGACCTAGCCTGGGCCATCGGGGATGATGACACCTGGATCGCCCCGCTGTCGACGTCGGTCGAAGTGGACGACCAGGACAACGTCATCACGACGGGTCAGGGCTCAAATACCTTGACCGGAATCGATGCCGCGCTGGCGCTCGCTAAGCATTATGGCGCGGTGCTGTTGACTGATGTCTCGGCGGATGTCGCTCCGGTTTCTGGCCAGGCGGTGAGCTCCAAGGCCGTTAAGGCCGGCCTGGATTATGTGCGTGGTTTTTCGAGCGAGTTCTTGGGACAAGTCAAGGATATTTCCACGCCTTCGGTCGAAGCCATCTCGGCAAACCTCAATAACGGCATTGAGGTGTCGCTGGGCGATTCGGACGATATCGCCAAGAAGGAACGCGTAGTCACCAAGTTGCTTTCGCAGGTAGAGGGCGTAACGTATATCAATGTGCGCTCTCCGGGCAACTACACATTTAGGAATGCTCCGACCTCGTAGCGCTGGTTGATGCTTTGTTGAGTGGCCATACCACGCCGTTTATCTGGTTTGTTTGGTTTTCACGGTCAATTATTTGACTGATACGTTCATAATGTGCAACCATAATACGGTTTACCTTTGCATTTACTTTCAACCTGAAGGTTAATGTGCGCAGGGGTCGACCCATGCTATGGCTATAACCTTTGTTCGGAGGACCGACATGCACGAGACAGAGATCAACAACTACCTTGCCGTCATTAAGGTGGTCGGCGTCGGCGGCGGCGGTACCAACGCGGTCAATCGAATGATCGAAGAGGGCATCCGCGGCGTCGAGTTTGTTGCCATCAACACCGATGCTCAGGCACTCGCGATCTCTGATGCCGATATCAAGGTGCACATCGGCACCGACCTTACCCGCGGCCTGGGCGCCGGCGCCAACCCCGAGGTTGGCCGCAAGGCTGCCGATGAGTCCCGCGATGACATTGCCGAGGCGCTCGCTGGCGCCGACATGGTGTTCATCACCTGCGGCGAGGGCGGTGGCACCGGTACCGGCGCTGCCCCCATCGTTGCCGATATCGCGATGAACGAGGTCGGTGCACTGACCGTCGCCGTCGTGACCAAGCCCTTCACCTTCGAGGGCCGCAAGCGCAAGAAGAGCGCCGAGGAGGGTATTAAGACCCTCTCCGATTGCGTTGACACCATGATCGTCATCCCCAACGATAAGCTGCTCGACATCGCCGAGAAGAAGACTACCATGCTCGAGGCCTTCGCGATTGCCGATGGCGTCCTTTCCCAGGGCACCCAGGGCATCACCGACCTCATCACCGTCCCCGGTATCATCAACCTGGACTTCGCCGATGTTAAGACCATCATGAAGCAGGCCGGTACCGCCATGATGGGTATCGGTACCTCTTCTGGGGATACCCGTGCCGTCGACGCTGCCCAGCAGGCCATCTCCAGCCCGCTGCTCGAGAGCTCCATCGATGGTGCCACACGCGTGCTGCTCTCCATCGCCGGTTCCAAGGACCTGGGCATCCAGGAGATCAGCGACGCCGCCGACGTTGTCGCCAACGCCGTCGACCCCGAGGCCAACATCATCTTCGGTACCGTTGTCGACGAGTCCCTGGGCGATCAGGTGCGTATCACCGTCATCGCTACGGGCTTCTCCGACTCCAACGTCAACCGTCAGGACGAGCTCTTTGCCGCTCAGCAGTCTCAGAGCAAGGCCGCTGCCTCCGTTGAGCCGCAGCGCACCGCTCCGGCCACCAGCCCGGCTCAGGCCGCTCCGACCCGCAACGTCGGTGGCACCGAGCTTCCTAACTTCGGCAACGATCAGTTCGAGCTTCCCGACTTCCTGAAGCGCGGTAGCTTCTAAGTCGTTCTTTACATTGTTGTGCACAGGGGCGTGTCCGTATGGACGCGCCCTTTTTATTTCGACTTTGTAAACTAGAACCTCCAATCTCTTTACGTTCCCTTTACGATTGCCTCCAGCGCAGCAGGTATCCTTTTAGAGAAGTATGACAGCCGTATAAACGCGGGCTGTAGCGGCGATGCCGCGGTACTTGTGTTATTAGGAGGCTTTAGTATGGCAGCACGTGCGGACAACGTTTCGCGTGTCGACCATGATGGAGTTACGTTGGTGGAGGGCGCGACATCCGATGTCCGCTTTGCCTTCACCGAGCGCGCCGGTGGTGTTTCTGAAGATGCGTACTCCTCGCTTAACTTGGGCTCGCATGTTGGCGATGACCCCTTTGCTGTTCAAGAAAATCGTCGTCGCGCGCTCGAGGCTATGGGTGCCGCCGAGTGCGAGCACAACCTGCTCGTTCCCAATCAGGTCCATGGTGACCATATCGTTGCGGTGACCTCGAACGGCGCCGATGACCTTGAGGGCGTCCGCGAGCAGATTGCCGAGGGCTGCGATGCCATCGTCTGTACGGCGCATAACGTGCCCGTGCTGCTCTGCTTTGCCGACTGCGTTCCCGTGGTGCTGGTGGCCCCTGGCGGATTTGCCGTGGTGCACTCCGGTTGGAAGGGTACGATTGCACGTATTTCCGCCAAGGCGTGCCAGGCGCTTTGCGATGCTGCCGGCTGCGATGCGAGCGACGTTTCCGCCTATATCGGCCCCCATATCTTGGGTGACGAATATGAAGTATCCCAGGAGCTCATGGATCGCTTTGCCGCCGAGTTCTCTTGCATCGATGCGAGTACCTCTCGCATGCTCGATCTTTCCGCTGCCATTTGCGAGGCGCTGGTAGATGTCGGTGTCGACGCGGATAATATCGTGGATACCCAGCTTTCGACTGTGCGTCAGAATGACCGCTTTTATTCCTACCGTAACGAGGGCGGCACCTGTGGGCGCCATGCTGCGATCGGCGTGATGCTATGAGAAAGATCGTATCGGTCCTGAGCGCCGCTGTGCTTACGCTTACGCTGTGCGCCTGTTCTTCGGGATCTTCTACCTCTTCGATTACCGTTGCCGGCTCCACGACCTGCCTTCCTATTGCCGAGATTGCGGCCGAGGGCTTTAAGGAGGAGACCGGCATCGACGTGCTCGTTTCCGGTTTGGGCTCTTCCGCTGGCATCGAGGCCGTCAGCGCCGGCACGGCCGATATCGCCAGCTCCTCCCGTGGACTCAATGCCGACGAACAGGATCTGGGCCTAACTCCCATCGTCATTGCCCACGACGGTATCGCGGTCATCGTGAACGACGATAACCCGGTCGAAAACCTCTCGACCGAGCAGCTCCGCGATATTTACGCCGGCAAGATCACCAACTGGAAGGAAGTCGGCGGAGAGGACCTGAAAATCCAGGTCATCAACCGAGACGAGGCGTCCGGCACGCGTGAGGCCTTTCGCACCATCGTGATGGACGGCACCCCCTTCGATCGCCGCTCGGCCGTTCTTTCGGGCACGGGCCAGGTGCGCGACGTGGTATCTCGTTCGCGCGGGGCCATCGGCTACATTTCGCTGGGCTTTGTCGATAGCCTCAACGCCAAGACCTCGGTCAAGGCCGTCTCGGTCAATCATGTTGAGGCGTCCGAGAAGACGGTCGCGAGCGGCGGCTATCCCATCTCGCGCGACCTTTACTTCTTTGTGAAGGGTGCTCCTTCGCAGCAGGCGCAGGATTACATCGACTACGTGACGTCCGAAAAGATGGACAAGCAGATTCGCGAGGCGGGCTTTATTCCCGTCACCAACGACGAGAAGGGGAGTGAGTAGCATGGAAGCACAGGAAAACTCCCAGACTGAGCAGAATGTTCAGACGCCCAAGAAGCGCGAGCTGGCGCTCGTATCGCGCAGTACCTATATCAAGGAGAAGGCGCTGCAGTGGATCTTCTTTGCCTGCGCGTTCTTGGCGGTCGTTACCGTCATCCTGATTTTTGTCTTTACCACGTACTCGGCGCTGCCCGTCTTTACCGACATCGGTCTGGCGGACTTCTTTAGCTTTACGTGGGCGCCCTCTGAGGGCCACTACGGCATCATGTCGCTGCTTGCCGGCTCAGGTCTGGTGACCGTCGGTGCGCTCGCCATGGGCGTGCCGCTAGGTGTGGGTACGGCCGTATACCTGGTCGAGATCGCCGGCAAGCGCGTGCGCAAGCTCATCAGCCCTGCCGTCGACCTGCTGGCCGGCATCCCTTCTATCATCTACGGCTTTTTCGGCATGATCATCATCCGCCCGTTTATCGCTCAACTGACCGGTGGTCTTGGTTTTGGTGCGCTGACGGCGTGGTTCGTGCTTGCCATCATGATCGTCCCTACCATCACCACGCTCACCATCGATGCTCTCAATTCCATTCCCATGGGCATTCGCGAGGCATCCTATGCCATGGGCGCCACCAAGTGGCAGACCATCTATAAGGTCGTGTTACCTGCCGCCAAGCTGGGTATCGTGGATGCCATCGTGCTGGGTATGGGCCGTGCCATCGGCGAGACCATGGCTGTGCTCATGGTCGTGGGTAACGCCCCGGTTATTCCCGACAGCATTGCGAGCCCCATCTCGACGCTCACGAGCCAGATTGCGCTCGACATGAGCTATTCCTCGGGTCTGCACCGCTCGGCGCTGTTCGGCATGGGCGTGGTCCTGTTTATCATCTCCGCCACGCTGGTAGGCATCGTCCGTCTGATTTCCAAGAAGAAGAGGGGGTAGGCTATGTCCGATTCCGTTGACACGACGGTCGATACGACCTCGTCGCGCGAGCGCATCAAGCGTGCCCTTTCCCACGGCAAGAAGGGCCGCATCAACAAGGACCTGTCCAACAAGATCATGCTTGGCGTGTTTCGTGCTGCTGCCTACATCACCACGCTGGTGCTGGTCGCTATCATCGCCTACGTGGTTGTTAACGGCTTACCGCATATCTCGCTCGACTTCATCTTCGGTTGGCCTCAGGGCGTCAATGCCGAGGGCGGAATTTGGCCCACGATCGTCTCGACCGTCTATGTGACGGCGCTCGCCATGCTTATCTGCACGCCGATCGCTGTGCTGGCAGCCGTCTATCTGGCCGAGTACGCCAAGCAGGGCAAGGTCGTCGAGCTCATCCGCTACGCTGCTGACGCTTTGGCCTCGGTGCCCTCCATCGTTATGGGCCTGTTTGGCTACGCCTTGTTTGTCGAGGCCATGGGCTTGGGCCTTTCGATGGTCTCTGCCGCTCTGGCACTCGCGCTCTTGATGCTTCCCATCGTCATGCGCACCACCGAAGAGGCCATTCGCGCCGTTCCGCGCTATATCCGGTGGGGTGCGTACGGCCTGGGCGCCACCAAGTGGCAGGTCGTCTCCAAGATCGTGCTTCCTTCTGCCTTTGGCCGTATTGCCACGGGTATCGTCCTCGCCATCGGCCGTGCCATTGGCGAGACCGCGGTGGTGCTCTACACCATGGGCCAGGCCATCAATCTACCTATTTCGCCGCTCGATTCCGGCCGCCCCATGACGGTTCACCTGTACCTGCTTGCCAACGACGGCATCAACATGAACGCAGCCTACGGCACCGCGCTCTTGTTGATGGTGATCATTTTGGCCTTCAACCTGTTTGCGCGCTTCCTGTCGCGCAAGCGTCGCTAGTTAAGGAGTCCCATGTCCGTTTATCAGTCCGCTCCCACGTTGGAGCAAGCGGCCATCACGGCCAAGGATTTCAACTTTTGGTACGGTGACTTTCATGCGCTGACGGGGCTCGACCTCAAAATCGCCAAAAACGCCATCACCGCCTTCATTGGCCCTTCGGGCTGCGGCAAGTCGACGTTTTTGCGCTGCATCAACCGTATGAATGACCTGATCGAGGGCACGCGCGTCGAGGGTACCATGACGCTCGACGGCAACGATATCTATGCCGAGGGCGTCGACCCGGTCGACCTCCGTCGCCGCGTGGGCATGATCTTTCAGCAGCCCAACCCGTTTCCCAAATCCATCTACGAGAATGTCGCCTTTGGCCCTCGTCTGCAGGGCGTGACTAGCAAAAGCGACCTCGATGACATCGTGGAAGAATCGCTCAAGCGCGCCAACCTCTGGAAAGAGGTATCCAATCAGCTCAACAAGGATGGTTTGGCGCTCTCGGGCGGTCAGCAGCAGCGTCTGTGCATCGCGCGCGTGCTTGCGGTGCAACCCGATGTCCTTCTGATGGACGAGCCCTGCTCCGCCATCGACCCCACGTCCGTCTCTAAGGTCGAGGATCTGATGGCCGAGCTGGCGCCCGAGATGACGATCATCATCGTCACGCATTCAATGCAGCAGGCAGCTCGTATTAGCGACTACACCGCATTCTTCTTGCAGGAAGTTGCCGGCGAGCCCGCCACGCTCATCGAGTATGGTCAAACCGACGCGATCTTCACCAGCCCGGTGGACTCGCGGACGGAAGACTATATCACCGGCCGCTTTGGCTGATCGGTGCGACTAGTCCCAAGCCGATCGGACCTGGTCCGGTGCGTATTCACTGTGCGGGCGGCATGACCGCACCCAACTGATTGGAGTGAACCATGCGCAAACTGTTTTCCCGTCAGCTCATCGAGGCCCGTCACGAGATGCTGAGCATCTACGAGGCCGTCGATTTGGCCCTCCACGATGCCGTGAAGGCCTATGTGACCGACGACCGCAAGCTCGCCACCAAGACCAAGAAGCGCACGCTTTCGATTGACGCACGCTGCGCCAACCTGGAGGCCGTCTGCTACAACCTGATTGCCACGCAGTCACCGGTCGCCTCCGACTTCCGCTTGCTGCAGACGATCATCTACGTCGACTTTAACCTGCAACGCATGACCGATAAGGTCCGTCAGATCTGCCGTGCCACGCGTCATATGATCAAGGCCGACATCTCGCTGCCCCAGGAGCTTGTCGGTACGGTCGAGGCCGAGGCTGAGGCCGTCTACCAGGTGCTGGGCTCTTCGCTTTCCGCGCTCGTCACCAACGACATGTCCATCATCTGCAACCTGGCCGTCGAGGACGAGCCGGTGCATGCGGCGTACGAGAAGTTCTTCCGCACCTTTAACCGTATGGATACGGGCGACTTTATGGACGACGACAGCAACTATGACGACCTGCGCCGCGCCATCATGGTTTCGCGCTACCTCGATCGCATCGCCTCGATTTCCATCGATGCCGCCTGCCGTCTGACGTTCCTTTTGACCGGCCAGCGCATGACTGCCGGCGATATCGCCCGCACGGACGAGGACGAGCTCGAGAGCATGCGCGTACCTTCGGGCGAGGGCGTTATCATGAGGCCCGCCGTCGACGCGCACTACGTTGCCAAGGTGCCCGCTAACGAGGTCAGCGAGGGTCTTCGCTACCTGCTCGATCATCTTGAGGACGAGGACGATGGCGAGGACGACGAGGAGTAAGTAACCCCGTTCGTCGAAAGATTGTAAATACCTAAGTGAGCGCGGCCTTGCACATGCGGGGCCGCGCTCTTGCGTTAGCATGAGACTACTTGTTTGGCTGTCAGCGGAGGCGATTGGCAATGGATAATTATTTGAACTTGATGCGCGCTCGCCGCGAGCAGATTCTGGAACGTTTTTATGCGGCGCTCGATCGCGCGGGCCGCCCCCACGACGCCGCGCGCCTCATTGCCGTGTCCAAGACCGTTGGTGTCGATGAGACCGTTGCCGCCATCCATGCGGGGTATCGCCATTTTGCCGAGAACCGCCCGCAGGAGCTGGTTCGCAAGCTCACGGGTCTGGCGGAGCATCCGGAGCTGCCCGAGGTGCGCTTCGATATGATCGGCAACCTGCAGACCAATAAGATCAATGTGGTGCTGGGCTCAGCCGAGCTGATTCACTCGGTGGGTTCGCTGCATCTGGCGCAGGCGATCTCGAGCCGTGCTGTCCGCAAGATCGAGACAGGCGAGCTCGCCGGCCCTCAGCGTGTGCTCATTGAGGTCAATGTGAGTGGTGAGGAGTCGAAGGGAGGCTTTTCGCCCGATGAGATTCGCGCCGCCGCGGGCGAGCTTGCGGAACTTGAGGGAATTTGCGTACAGGGGCTTATGACTATGGCGCCCCGGGGGAATAAGGATGTGGCACGCCGCACCTTTGCGGGGCTTCGTGAACTGAGGGATGAGCTGGAGGCAGCGCATCCCGATTTGAACCTGCCTGAGCTTTCCTGCGGCATGAGCGAGGACTTTGAGCCTGCCCTTGAGGAGGGCTCTACGCTCGTTCGCCTGGGCAGGGTAGTATTTAGCCCGGAGTTTGCAGTAAAATAAGGCTCTGAAGTGCGCACTGATTATCGGGGCGCCTGCACTAAACCGCGAGAGGACACAACCATGGGCTTCCTTGACGAGATTAAAAATAAGATGCACCTGGGCGGCCAGCAGGGTTACGACCAGGGTTATGGCCAAGACGACGACTACGGCTACGATGACGGCTACGACGATGGCTATCAGAACAACGGCTACAGCGGTGCTTCGGGCGAGGGCTTCTACACTCAAGACGAGCCGAGCAACGGCCTGCTTGGTCAGACGCGCCGCGGTGAAGCTGAGTCGGTTGCCGTGTATACACGCTCCGGTCAGCTGGTCGGCGATGACTCCCGCCATGCTACGACGTATAACCCGCCCTCGCGCTCGCAGGACAGTGTTGCGAGCGGTTATCGTCCTGGTGCCTATGACACGCCGTCGAGCTACGCCGAGAACACCCGCGCCCGTGCCGCCGCTGCGCCCGCGCCTGCACCGAGCGATGCCTCGGCCTATGCGAGCAATATCATCAACGCCACACCGCAGCTGCCGGCCTATGTCCTGCGCCCCGAGAGCTATGACGACGTGGAGACTGTGGTGCGCCGCGTTCGCACCAAGCAGCCTGTCGCACTGATTTTTGTGGGCGTACGCACCGAAGTTGCCAAGCGCGTCTTGGACTTCTCTTACGGCTTTGCCTGCGGTCTGGGTGCCACGGTCAAGGAGGTGGGCGACCGCGTGTTCATGGTGCTGCCCGCCGGTTGCGAGGTCAAAGATTCCGATCTCAAGAAGCTTCGTGCCGACGGCTACCTTAAGTAAAGACAAGACGAGGAGATTCCCATCAACATCTACACTATCGTCCAGCTGGTCAACACGCTGTTCAACTTCTATTCCACGCTCATTGTCGTCTACTGCTTTATGACGTGGATTCCCATGAAGCAGGGTGGTTTGCTTCAGGATATTGCTGCGGTGCTCGATAGCGTGTGCGGTCCGTGGCTTAACCTGTTCCGTCGTTTCATCCCGCCGATGGGCGGTATCGATTTTTCGCCGGTCGTTGCGATTATTGCGTTGCAGTTGGTGCAGAGGCTGGTTCTGCAGCTTCTTATAGGTATACTCGTATAGAACTGACTTAGTAACTTACGTCGGGCGTGTAGCGCCGAGGCGATGAAAAAGGAGACTTGTTATGGCTATTACCCCCGCAGACATCCAGGCTCAGACTTTCTCTGAGGCCAAGCGTGGCTACGATCCTGCCGAGGTCGACGTCTTCTTGGAGACGCTGTCTTCCGAGGTTGACGCTATGCTCGCTAAGATCGTTGACCTTAAGGGTCGTCTGACTGCTACCGAGCAGCAGCTTGCCGACGCACAGGCTCAGCTTGCCCAGGCTCAGGATACCGCCGACCAGGCCGTTCCTGCCGCCCCCGTGGCTGCTCCCGCCCCTGACTTCTCCGCTCAGGAGCGCCAGATTTCCGCTGCCCTGATCGCTGCCCAGCAGACCGCTGAGACCATCGTCAACGATGCCAATGAGAACGCTGAGCGTATCCGCAACGAGGCTGACGCCAAGGCACGCGAGGTTATCCGCCAAGCTCTGACCGAGAAGCAGGCCGAGCTCGAGGAGATCGATCGTCTCAAGGCTTCCCGTGAGGAGTTCAAGGCCGAGTATCTCAAGCTCATCCAGCACTTTATGGACGATGCCCAAAACTCCTTCCCGGCCGACCTCATGGCCTCCACGCCGGTCGGTTCTGCCGCTTCTCCTGCGGTGACTGTTCCCGCCGAGCCGCTGCCCGTCGCTGACCCGGTTGTCCCCGTGGCCGACCCCTTCGCCCCGATCGACAACTTTGCTGCCGACGACCTGGACTAACATTCGGCCTACAATTTAGTGCCTAGAAAGGACCCGCAGCTTGCGGGTCCTTTTTTATGACTGTGCAGGGGCGCGCAACATAAAAAACCGAGCCCTGCACATTGTGGCGCAGAACTCGGCGAACGGATGAACGGTCAAGGGTAGGTTTTAAGGCATGTCCCAAAAATCTACTTGAGGAGGAAGTTGGGGAGGGGAATGGTACGGGCCTCGCGATGCTCGGGGTCGGCGATGTGGTCGGCAGGATAGCCACAGACAAGCATGTGATAGGGATAAACGCCCTTGGGCAGATTGAACTGCTCCTGTGCCACCTCTGGCTTAAAATGGCATACCCAGCACGTTCCCAGGCCCTGCTCGGTGGCCTCTATCATCATCTGATCGCAAACGATGGATGTATCGATTTCGCTGGAATTCATCTGATCATACGGGCGCACCCAAGCATCATCGGTAACGCTGCAAATAAGGAAGATAAGCGGAGCGCCAAAGATAGACCCATCACGAGCAAACCGAGGCTGACAAGCAGCAGCCTTCTCCAGAAGCTCAGGCGTATCCAACACCATCACACGGGTTGGATGATTATTACAAGCAGAAGGAGCAATCCGCCCAGCCTCAACAATGGCATCCACCACAGCCTGCTCAACAGAACGATCCTGAAATTCACGACAAGAATACCGACCCCGAGCCAGATCCAAATAAGACATACAAGCCCTCCAACAATTAAAAATCAAACAAACCCAAAGTAACCCAAACGGTACCCAAAGCAGCAATCAGCCAAACGCTCATCGAGGGCCAAAGTGTCCGAACGGATACCAAAGGTCCCTTCAGCCAAACCCCCATTGCGCTATAACTATCAGCCAAAGTTCCCAATGGTGGTACGTAAGGGAGCGGGCCCGGCCACTAATAACCTTTTGAACGACTCTGCTTGCAGCCGGAGTGAAAAAGGTTATTAGTGGCCGGGCCCGCGACCGCCGGGGCACGTACCCCCAATTAACTGTTCTTCATGACAATCGAATCCACAACATCGGCCACATTCTCACAGCAGTCAGCGCAGTACTCCAGGAAGGCGTACACGTCACGCCAGGCGATGACCTCGAGCGGGTCCTTGCCGTTAACGTGCAGGTTGCGCATGGCGTTGATATAGAGCTCGTCGGCTTCGGACTCGATGGTGTTGATCTGGATGACGAGTTCGCGCAGGGTCTTGGACTTGCGGTAGTTGGGCAGCTCGACCATCAGGTCTTTCATGGCGCGGCAGGCGTCAGTCACCTTGTGGGCGATGACGATGGCGTCGGGATGGATGCTCTGGATGTTGGTGAAGTAGACGCGCTGCACGACGCCCTCGATGCGGTCGAGCACGGTGTCGAGTGAGCAGCTCATCAGATCCAGATCCTCGCGCTCGAGCGGGGTGATAAAGGCGGTGAGCAAGGCGTCCTCAAGCTCATGGTGCTTCTTGTCGGCCGCATGCTCGATCGCGTGCATCTTGTTGAGCATATCGTGAATCTTTGCGGGATCGAAGTTCTCGAAAATCTTGGTGAGCAGCTCGGCGGCCTGGACAGCGAGGTCGGCACAGGCGACGTAGTTGTCAAAGTAGAACGAATCAGGTTTCTTAGCCATGGGTGGGTCCTTTCGAGGCGAAGACGGGTGGGCGAAGTGTTGCGGTCCGGATGGACGTTCGGTTTGACTAGAGGAACATCATGAACAGCTTGGCCATGACAAAGCTGATGAGTCCGCAGGCGGGGAAGGTGAAGAACCAGGTGAACATCATGTCCTTGACGACGCCGAAGTTGATGGCCGAGAGGCGTTTGACGGCACCGACGCCCATGATGGCGCAGGTCTTGATGTGCGTGGAGGACACGGGGATGCCGGTAAGGGTGGCAAGCAGCAGGTTCGCGGCGCCCGCCAGGTCGGCGGAGAAGCCCTGATACTTCTCGAGCTTAACCATGCTCTGGCCGACGGACTTGATGATGCGCTCGCCGCCCACGCTGGTGCCGATACCCATGGTGGCCGAGCACAGCAGCATAATCCAGATGGGGATGCCGGCATCGCCGACGCTGGTCTGGCCGTTTGCGAAGGCCACGCCTAAAAAGAGCACACCGATGAACTTCTGTCCATCCTGCGCGCCGTGCATAAAGCTCATGGCCGCAGCGCTCGCGATCTGAGCGTATTTAAAGAAGACATTGGCACGTCGCCTGTTGGCGGCGGCGAAAAGAATCGAGACGAGTTTGCACAGGACCCAGCCCATGACAAAGCCCAGGCCGATGGAGAGCGCCAGGCCGTAGATGACCTTCATCCACTCGTGGACGTTGACGCTGCTCGCGCCGCCGAGGGCGATAGCGGCACCGGTCAGGCCGGCGATAAGGCTGTGGCTTTGCGAGGTGGGGATGCCAAAACGCGATGCTGTGGCGCCGTAGACGACGATGGAGAACAGCGCTGCGCACAGGCAGGCGAGCGCCATGGTGCTGTTTCCGCCAAAGTCGACGATATGTGAGATGGTGTTGGCGACGCTCGCGTTAAAGTGCGTCATGATGAGCACGCCGAGGAAGTTGAATGCGGCGCTCATGAGAATGGCGGCGCGGGCGGGCATGCAACGCGTAGTGACGCAGGTCGCGATGGCGTTGGGCGCGTCGGTCCATCCATTGACGAAGATGGCGCCGAGCGCGAGGATCACGGTGACGGCAAGGACTGGGTTCGACACAATTTGGCCGAGGAAGGTTGAGAACGTTACGTCCATATATGGGCTTTCTCGAAGTTTGCAGACACGTTACAAAAACATGATAAATCGTATCACCTCCTGCGGGTTTCTTTGCCGAGTTCTGATGGGAGAAGTAATTTTTTGGCACTAAAATTGAATATTAGCCCTGTTGACCGCGGGTGTTCTTTTTGCTATCACGCCATGCGGACACGCGCGTTCGCTCCGACACTCCAAAACCACAGTCTGTTCGCTTTACAATATACAAACATGCGTTCGATAATGGGGGCATGGAATATCGACAGACAGATGGCAAAACTCGGCGCGTGCACAAGCAGTATGTGGACGTCGTGGCCCGCATCCTTGCGGGCGGACAAGTCGTGCCGGTTACCGTCTGCTGGGTCGACGGTCGCTGCTTTACAATTGACGAGATTGTCTCGTCCACGGGCTTTGGCTTAACGGTTCACGGTGTTCGTACGGCAACGTATAAGGTTCGTTTTGGCGGGCATGCGACCGAGTTGTATCTGGAGGACCAGGCGTGCGGACGGCCGGACGGCTCGCAGGCCCACGTGATGCGTTGGTGGGTCTGGGCGTTTGATCGTACGCTTGAGGGCGAGCGCCGTAGGTAAGGACGCACGGCGTTCGGGTACAATGACAGGAATCTTGTCAGCTACTGCGCCGTTATTTGTGGCGCTTTTTGAAAGGACGAACCTATGAACGATATCCAGGGCTATCAGAACGGCCCCGTCGAGAGCGGCGCAAGCCGCGCCAAGGAGATGTCGCCGCGCGCGTACAATCTCGCCATGTCTGCCCTGATCTTCTTGGGCTTTTGCGCCATGGGCGCCGGCGCCTACTTTACGAGCACCATGTCGTTTGCGCGCATGATGATGAGCGGCGCCGCCTTGCCGCTGGTCTTTGGCTCGTTTATTTTGACCATCGTCGGCATGGTCATGATGTCGGC
>CAJKGV010000004.1:0-26119 GCA_905199455.1 Collinsella aerofaciens
CCTTCTACCGCTACGTAGCAATTAGGGCATCTGGAGTGGACGGCGACTTGGCCACGAGCTGAGGCTGAAAAACTGAATGGATGAGTGCCGTTGCTGGGAGCGCAGGCGTTACTGGCGATGGTCACTTTGGGACTGGTATTTCCGCTTGCTAGCAAATGCGCGCGTTAGTTGTTCTTGGTCAGACGCTCGACGTCGTGGGCGATCATGTATTCCTCGTCGGTAGGGATGACCATGACCGTGACGGCGGAACCGGCGGCACTGATGACCTGTGGGCCGTTGCCCACGGCCTCGCGGT
This sequence comes from Collinsella aerofaciens, assembly GCA_905199455.1. Lineage (GTDB taxonomy): Bacteria > Actinomycetota > Coriobacteriia > Coriobacteriales > Coriobacteriaceae > Collinsella > Collinsella aerofaciens_AW. The sequence continues at coordinate 296 of CAJKGV010000004.1, forward strand.
TCTTATTGTTGTCGATGCGTACGCCCAGCCACTCAAAGCAGTCGCAGAAGGCCTTGCGGATCGACCAGTCGTTCTCGCCGATGCCAGCGGTAAAGGTGATGGTGTCCACGCCCGCCATGGAAGCGATCATGGAGCCAGCCTGCTGCATGGCCTTGTAGGCGAACATATCGAAGGCGAGCAGGCAGCGCTCGTCGCCCTCGGAGGCGCGCGTGCGGATGTCGCGGGCGTCGTTGGAGATACCCGAAATGGCAAGCAGGCCGGACTGCTTGTTCATCATGTCATCGACTTCCTGATAGCTGTAGCCGCCCTCGCGCTGCAGGTAGCATACGGTAGCCGGGTCAATGGAACCGCAGCGGGTACCCATCATCAGACCGTCAAGCGGCGTGAGGCCCATCGTGGTGTCGCGGCACACGCCGTCCTCGATAGCAGCAAGCGAAGCACCGTTACCCAAATGGCACGAAAGCAGACGGTGGCAGCGCGAACCCAGGATCTCCTTGGCCATCATCCATTCATAGCGGTGGCTCGTGCCGTGGGCGCCGTACTTGCGCACGTGGTACTTGTCGCACACGTCCTTGGGCAGCGCGTAGGTATAGGCAACCTCGGGCATGGTCATGTGGAACGAGGTGTCGAAGACCGCCACGTTGGGCAGCTCCGGATACTTCTCACGGCAGTACTCAATCGCCGCGGCCTCGCCGTAGTTGTGCAGCGGGGCGAGCGGGGCCACCTCGAGAATCTTGGCCATAACCTCGTCGTCGACAACTGCAGAATCATCGAAGTGCCAGCCGCCCTGAACGATGCGATGTCCAATGCCATCAATCGTAAAGTCGGTCTTCTCGAGCTCCTCGAGCACACGAGCGATAGCAGAGCGATGATCGGGGAAAGGGACCTCCTCGGTCTGCTTGGCGCCACCGTTCTCGGAGTGGCCAAAGATGCCCATGTCCGAACCGATACGTTCGCAGTTGCCCTTGGCGAAAACCTCGCGGGTATCGGTATCCAAAAGCTGATATTTAAGGCTTGAGCTGCCGGCGTTGACAACAAGTACGTTCATGAGACTCCTTTGCAGTGCAATACGGTCGACGCAGGCCCCTTAAGGCGGCCGCATTATAATAAGAAGTTATCATATCTTGATAAAAAGCTATCAGCATATCGCCCAACGAGCGCAAAAGAGGGGCCGAACGGCGCTCGGTCGTCCAGCCCCTCCCCTCATGCAATTACTTGCCGTTGACGATGCGCTCGACGTCGGAAGCGATCATGAACTCCTCGTCCGTGGGGATGACGAAGATCTTGACCTTGGAATCCTTGGCAGACAGGCACCAAGCGCCGTCACCACGCAGGGCGTTGCGGGCATGATCCATCTTGACGCCCATAAAGGCCAGACGGTCGGCAACGCCGGCACGAACGGCCGGAGCGTGCTCACCGATGCCAGCGGTGAAGACAAGCGTGTCCATGCCGCACATGGAAGTAGCCATCTCGGCAGCCTTGGCGGCAATCTTGTAGACAAACATGTCGAAGGCGAGCTGAGCCTCGGGGTCACCAGCGGCGGCGAGCTCCTCGACGTTGCGGCAGTCGTTGGTCTTGCCGCCGGTCACAGCCAAAAGGCCGGACTTCTTGTTCATCATCTCGTCGACCTCGTCGAAGGTGTAGCCGCCCTCGCGCTGCAGGTAGCACACGGTAGCCGGGTCAATGGAGCCGCAGCGGGTGCCCATCATGACGCCGTCGAGCGGGGTGAGGCCCATGGTGGTGTCCATGCACTTGCCGTCCTCGATGGCGCACAGGGAAGCGCCGGAACCGATGTGGCACACGACGACCTTGCGGGCCTCGCCGTTGGTCATCTCGGCGACCTTCTTGGAGATGTAACGGTAGCTGGTGCCGTGGGCGCCGTACTTACGGATGTGCAGCTTGTCGCAGACGTCCTTGGGCAGGGCGTAAGTCTTGGCGACCTCGGGCATGTTGAAGTGGAAAGCGGTGTCGTAGACCGTGACGTTAGGCAGATCGGGATACTGCTCCAGGCAGTACTCGATAACGTTGGCCTCGGGGTTGTTGTGCAGCGGGGCGAGCGGAGCGACCTCGCGGATCTTGGCGAGAACGTCCTCGTCGACGAGGGAGGAGTCGCCAAAGTACCAACCGCCCTGAACGATACGGTGGCCAATGCCCTCGATCTTGACGCCGTTGGCCTCAAGGTCCTTCAGGACGACCTCGATGGCGACCTTGTGGTCGGGGAACTCGATGTTCTCGGTCACCTTCTTGGAGCCATTGGCAGCATGGGTGAAGGTACCACCGGTAAAGCAGACGCGCTCGCAGGAGCCCTTTGCGGACACCTTATGGGACTTGGTGTCGATGACCTGATACTTAAGGGTCGAAGATCCCGCGTTGACGACCAGAACGTTCATGTGTCTCCCTACTAACAGGCGGTGTGGCGCCGCCAGGTTACATACGCTTCAATAATAAACCCAAACGCCCTCGCGCTCGGGTTTATTGCGTTGATATATAAGTTATCGGTGCCTAAATACTCATGGCCTTTGACTTGTAAGACGAAATAGCGCGGGGATATACACCAGGGAAGAAATCCCGAGCGCAACAAGCAATACGACTCGAATGCCCGCGATGCTGCTCAACGCAGCATTGAACAGATAGAAAAGGATGGCACCCACCGCCACCATCTGGCTTTGGACCGAAATCAGTGAACAGCGCATCGAAGAATCGACAGCATTTTGAAAAATTGAGTATTTAATTGGAGCAAATAACGAGTACGCGACCGTCTGCAGTACATAGAACACGGGCAGCAAATAGACCGGAGTAAAGGGAATCAAAAACAGAGCAGCCAGGGAAAGGCGCACGATGCCGCAAATACGCGCAAAACGGCCCTTGTCGACATGAGCAATCACACTGGGCACAATAAGCCCCATGGAGGCCGAGGCAAGAAGCTGGACCGCAATGATCACACCCGAAGCGACGGCATTCATTCCGCGACCCGCAAGCAACAGTGAGAAAAAGTCTTCCAGGGCGACAAAAGCAAATGCCTGAGAGCAGTCCATGATGAACGCTGAACGAAGAATGCCGTTACGCGCAATAGCGGCACCGATCATCTTCGGGCTAATTCCACGCTTAGGTGTCGCTGTAGTGTCCCCTCTTCGCATCTCAGGAATGCAGACAACGACAACCAACGTCAACACCATTGCGATGATATCTGCCAAAAGACCAATGAGATACGCGCCAGCGGACGAAATGAAACCGCCCACACAAGCGGAGAGGGCATAAGAGGCATAGAAAACAAATCGCTCAACGACATTAAGCCTTACGAGCTGGTCCAGAGAGACGCTGTCAATGTAAATCGCTTCCATGGACCCGCTCATACATGCAGCGGCAAAACCTTTGAGAGCAAACGCGCCGATTAAAAGCAGAGGAGAACGGACGAGAAGCAGGGCGGCGTAGTATCCAAGCATCCCCACGACGCCAACGAGACCACTTGTCTTTCGTCCAAACCTATCGGCAATATAGCCAGTGGGAACTTCAAGGATGAACTTGCTCACTTGATATGCAATCATCATGCTAGAAATCGCCACCATCGAGAATCCGACGAATTCAAGGTAAACCGTCAGAAAATACAAAATGGTGCTGAAGTTCGACAGAAAAACAAACGTCATATAAAGCAAAACCGTACGGTTTTTCATGCTCCGCCCTCCAAGAGTCAACAATCTAAATCGGAATCTTGGAAAAGCATGAGGGCAAAGCCGTCAGTCATGTGTTACAAGGCGTCAACATTCACTTGACGACACGAGGCCAAATGGCCTCACGAAGCAAGATGACGCAATAGGTGAAGAAATACCGTCTGGTGTCGATCGGTCCAGGCATTTTGTCGATAGCAAAAGTAGATGGGCAAGGCTACGTCATGCGAACCTTCAATAGAGTACTCGCTCACTTCCGACCCATCTGATGCGAGAGAAGAGCCAGAAAAACCCAATATCAATCCCCCGGCTTGAAGAAACTCAGCCTGCGCTCTGTTTCCGTATTCGACGTCGCGGAAGCGGAAATTAACCAGCTGAGCTTCGGGGCATTGATTGATCGCATTGAGACAGGGCGACAAATTAATGGGAACAGCTAACCTGCCGCCCAGTAACTCACGAACGGTCATAGCACCCACAGATTGATGACCCGCTGGGCACGAAAGAACCTTGAGCTCCTTTTCACCCAAGTATTTCGAAGAAAGGACACTGTCCCTTGGTTCCTCAAATGAGATGGCCGCATCCGAAATGCCAAGCACAAGTGATTCAAAGCATGTAGCCGTTGGCTGATGCCACACATCAAGGTGAATCTGAGGGTGCGAGCTTTCAAACGAGTCGTACCAGTTTTCGGAAAAAAGACGCCCCCGCCCGTGAAGACAGGGGACGTAAAGACGAAAGTGGCCGTCGGGCGAAACGCCACCGTTCCCCGATTGGGTGTACTTTTTGAGATCGTCGACTTGTGCCAGGATCACGCGTGCACGACGCGCAAATTCTCTGCCCGCCGGAGACAAAACAGCCTCCCCCGCCGATCGATTGAGCAAAACGATCTGATACTCAGACTCCAGTTTCTTAATTGCCGACGAGACAGCCTGTGGGCTCACGTGAACGGCGCGAGCCGCTTTGCGCACGCCGCCGTAGTTCGCTACCGCTTGAAGGTATTCGAGTTGAGAAAACTGCATAGGTTACTCCAAAGGCAGCCAAGGCGACGGGCCGTGCGTCCTCAGATGAGGTTCTCGCCCAGGTTCTTGCCGCCGAGGACGTGCATGTGGAAGTGCATGACGGTCTGACCGGCGTTGACGCCCTTGTTGGAGATGACGCGGAAACCGTCCTCCAGACCCTTGGCCTTGGCGACCTCCTGGATGGCGTGGGCCATGGCGCCCATGGTCTCGGCGGGCACGTTATCGGCGATGTCACTGTAGTGCTTCTTGGGGATCACGAGCGTGTGGACCGGCGCCTGGGGATTGAGGTCGTCGAACGCGATGACCTGGTCATCCTCGTAGACGACGGTCGAGGGGATCTCGTGGTTGGCAATTTTGCAGAAGATGCAATCACACATGGTTGGTTCCTTTCTCACAGACCAAGGCAATTATATTTGGTCGGGATGGTTAGAACGAGAGGTTGTCGTCCGTGTTGGCGGCTTCGCCGTCGGCGAGCACGTCGTTGCCGTCGACGTCCTTAAGAAGCACCGAGACCTTCTGCTCGGCATCGGACAGGCGGGTGCGCAGGCTCTTGAGGAGCTCGACGCCGCGGGTGTAGCTCTCGAGCGACTCCTCGAGCTCCATATCGCCCGACTCCAGGCTGCGGATGATGAGCTCCAGCTCCTGCGAGGCCTGCTTGTACGTAAGCTGCTCGACCGGGGTCTTCTCTGCCATATCTGTTTCCTTTCCTAAAGGTTTATCGCTATGAAACGCGGCCTACTCGACCGTATCGACCGTTGCCGCAACGTTACCGTCTGCCATGCGCACGCGGATGGCGTCGCCCGGCTTAAAGGTCTTGGCGCTCGTAGCCACCCCATCATCGCTGTACGCGATGGAATAACCACGGGCAAGCACCTTGAGCGGCGACAGGGCATCGAGTGAGGCCACCGCACGGCCCAAGTCGGACGCGGGTTTGCTGAGCATCGTGCGCCCCTGATGCTCCAGGCGGGAGCTTGCGAGCGTGAGCGCATGGCGCTTGCCATCGAGTCCTGAGGTGCTTGCGATCAAGCGCTCGGGCAGACGCTCGAAGTTGGAACGGAAGGCCCCAACCGAACGCGCTATGGCGCCGGACAGACGATCGGCAGTCAGGGCAAGCTCAGACTCGCGACGCTCGAGCATAAAAGTTGGGTCGTTGAGGCACGGGCGGCACGCAGCCGCATCGAGCGCATCGCCCAAGCGAGCCGTATAGGTGTCCCAGGCACGACGACCGCGCTGGTTGAGCATCTCCAGGTCGACCTGGGCCGACCCAATCATCGATGCCATCGCAGCACCCAGACGCTGATGGCGCGCCCCGAGCACATCGGCCAACTCCGTCATAGCCGGCGCCACCGATTCGGCCGCCGCCGTGGGCGTGGAGGCGCGACGGTCGCTTACCATGTCGCAGATCGAGGTATCGGGCTCATGCCCAATGCCCGTCACCACGGGCACGGGACAGGCCGCCACCGCACGGGCGAGCCCTTCGTCGTTAAATGTCATAAGGTCTTCGAAGGAGCCACCGCCACGCACGAGCAAAATGCAATCGGGCACCGGCGTAATGGCGGCGGCGCGGCGCAAGCCTTCAATAAGCTCTGCCGGCGCACCCTCGCCCTGCACCTTGGCACCCACGCAAACAAGCTCGACAAGCGGGTTGCGACGGCGCAGTGTGCGCTTGACGTCATCGATGACGGCGCCCGAAAGCGAGGTGACGACTGCCACGCGCGAGCAAAACACTGGGATGCGACGTTTGCGCGCCTCGTCCATCAGGCCCTCGCGACGCAATTTTTCAGCCAACTGAGCCACCTGCTGACGCAGCAAACCCTCCCCCGCCAGCGAGAACGAGCGGGCGACGAAGCTCATGCGACCCGTAGGCTTGTAGAGATTGAAGCTACCCTTAAAGCTCACCTGCATGCCATCGCGCAAATCGAAGGTGCGCTTGAGATAGGCGCCCTTCCAAATGATGCAGTCGACGGCCGCCGAGTCGTCCTTGATTTGGAAGTAGCAGTGGCCGCTTCGGGCATTGGGGCCGCGGAAACCAGTGACCTCACCCAAAACGCTCAGCTGCGGAATGGCATCGAGCGCGCCGGCGGCGATCTCCACCGCTTGGCTCACGCTGAGCTCTTTGCGCTCCTGCTCGTCCGATCCGTCGAACTCGGCGGAAACGGCGTTGCCGGTTAGATTCCAGCCTGCCACGCAGCCCCCTTTCGTCATCGTGCACATGGGCTCCGGCCCTGCGCTAATTCAAGTCCAACACATAGTACAGCGCCGCGGGGACACAAATCCCCACGGCGCCCGTCGGTCCCATTTGTTATCGGTTGGAGTTTCTGTTGTAGCGAGCCATAAGGTAGAGCAGCTGAATAATCGAGGTGAGCGCCGCAGCCACATAGGTAAGCGCGGCGGCCGTCAGCACCTTCTTGGCACCGTTGACCTGCTTGGAGCTCATACCCGACTGCTCAATATACGCCACGGCACGTCGGCTGGCATCGATCTCGACCGGCAGCGTAACCAGCTGGAATAGCACGCTAAACGAGAAGAAGATCAGCGCGAGGGTCGTGAGCCCTGCTATGTTCATAAACAGGCCCATGAGTAGCACGATCGTCCAGGTGTTCTGGGTAAAGTTGACGACGGGGACCAAAGCGGTGCGTACCTTCATCATGGCGTAACCGCTTTGACGCTGCGCGGCATGGCCTGCCTCGTGGCAAGCGACAGCAACGCTTGCGACCGAGCCGCCCGAACGGTTGGAATCCGACAGATACAGGTTGTTATCCTGCGGGTTGTAATGGTCAGTGAGCTCACCGGCGACACCCTTGATACCCACGGCGTTGCAACCGTTGGCGTCGAGCATGCGACGAGCGACCGTGGCGCCCGTATCGCCGTCCGAGCGCACCTTAGACCACGTCTTGTACGTCGAGTTGATATAGCTCTGCGCGGCAAGGCCAAGCACTGTGCAGACAAGAACAACCAGCAGGTACAGCGGGTCGATGCCAAAGCCGTATCCATAGTAATAAGGCATGCGAATTCCTCCGAGTCGAGTTACACGTTGGAGGCATTTTACCCACTCAACCGGCTAGGCTTCCCTACAGGAGCTCGATTTTGCCGTCCTTCACCGTCAACCCCATATTGCCGGAAAGCAGATCGTCTAGGCGCGAGCCCACAAGCTCAAAGCGCCAACCTTCGCGCAGGCGGCTCTGCTCGGGATGCTCAATGTAGTCGGCCAGGTCATCGCGCGAGGCAATGACCGAGGTCGCAACGCCTGAGCGCTCGGCAACCAGGCGGATAAGCGCATACATAAGGTCAGTCACGCTCTCCAGCTCCGGCGAAATCTGACGATGTCCGCGCACCAAGAGCGGCAGGCGATCGTGCGGACAGCTCGCACCGCGCTTGATGGCCATGAGCGCACCGTCCACGTCGCGCTCCCCCAATTGATCGGTACCGCGAATGCTACGGAACTCCTCAACGCGCACGGGATTGCGCTTAACGAGCGCTAGCAGCGTGTCGTCGGACATGACCCACTTGCGCGGGATGTTACGGCGCTCGGCGCGGTCCTCGCGCCAGGCGGCGAGCTCGCGCGCGATACCCAGCTGATGACGGCTGCACGAATTGATGCGCTTGACCTTGCGGAACGCCTCGTGGCGATCGGCGCGATAGTGCGACTCGTCAGCCAGCGGGCGCAGCTCGTCGAGCACCCAGTCCACACGGCCCAGCTCGCGCAGGCGGCTCATCATCTCGGTATAGGCGACGATCAGGTACTTGACGTCATCGATCGCATACTCAATCTGCTTATCGGTCAGCGGGCGGCGCGACCAGTCGGTCAGTGACTCGGTCTTGGGCAGCGATGCGCCGCAGAACGTCTGAACAAGCGCGCCATACGAAATCTGCTGGCGCTCGCCCAAAAAGGCGGCGGCGACCTGCGTATCGAAAATCGGTCGTGGCAGCACGCCCACGGTATGGAGCATGACCTCCATATCCTGCGAGCACGCGTGGAAGACCTTGGTCACGCTCTCGTCGGCCATAAGCTCGGCCAGCGGCGATAGGTCGTCGATTACCAGGGGATCGACCGCGACGCTCTCAGCAGGGGTGGCAATCTGAACCAAACATAGACGCGGATGGAACGTGCGCTCGCGCAAAAACTCGGTATCGACGGCAATCGCGTCGAACTCACGGGCGCGCTGGCAAAAGTCGAGTAGAGCCTGATGTGTGGAAATGTACATATCAACCCATCGAATAAGGTTAGGCCCGAAAAACACGGGTAGGATATCGGCATTGCCTTACAACTATACTCGGTTAGTCACAGAACGGGAACGTAAGTATGCGCTGCCTTATCATCCACAACCCGGCATCGGGCCCCAGCTCAGATGAAATCTACGCATTCACGCACGCCCTCGCGCAGGGCGGCGACGAGGTCGTGATGCGTTTTATCGGCGATGGCATGGAGCCCGAGGATGCCGTGGCAGACGTGCGCGAGTTTGACCGCGTGGTCGTTTCGGGCGGCGACGGCACCGTCTCCAACGTGCTCGACCAGATGCGCGGGTGCGGTGTCCCCACGCTCGTCTTCCCCTCCGGCACAGCCTGCCTGTTCTTCAACAACATCGGCAATGCCCCCGAGGCAGCGGCGCTCGCCAAGGCCTGCCGTGCCGGTCGCACGGTCAAAGTCGACATGGGTGAGCTCTTTTGGCTCGACGAGAACGGCAACGAGAAGCGCCACGGCTTTATCATCATCGCCGGCTCGGGCTTCGACGCCGAGATCATGATGAAGGCCGCCCCCACCAAAAACGACATCGGCGAGATCGCCTACTTCCTCTCCGCGCTCGCCACGCCCAATCCCACGGTGGCGCACTTTACGATTGAGCATGACGGCATTGTCGAGGAGCTCGACGGCATCTGCTGCATGGCCGGCAACACCTCGGTCATCCAAAACGACATCAACCTGTTCCCCGACTGCCGTATGAACGATGGCATGGTCGACATTGCGGTCATCGAACCCGTGCGCACCGTGCAGCTGCTACCTACCGTGATCACCGCCGCACTCGACCCCGCCGGCAAGGTACTCGGGCGCCCGCAGTTCAAGATCATCCAGACCAAGGAAGCCAAGATCACCTGCACCCCGTCGCTGGGCATGCAGTTCGATGGCGAGATTATCTCCAGCAATTCGGGCGTCTTTGGAGCCCGCGCGCTTCCACAATGCCTCGACCTCATCGTCGACGAATTCTCCCCGCTCGGAAAATAGGAGGACCCTATGAACGACAATCCCCTGCTCGGCTTTATCATCATCGTTTTGGCCATGCTCGTCGGCTATGCGATCAACGTGATTCACCGCCGGAAGAAGTAATTCCACATTGGTATGATATTCATCCAATTATCGTCTCCCCTGCTGTTTATGCATTTGCCAAACAGCAGGGGATTTTCATTTCAGGCATTCCCAGCTACTTTATTCGGCTACAGTAATTACAGGGCGTCTTTATTAAAGTAAAGCTACAAACTGAGTACAATTAACCGCTCGTCGCATATTTCATCACGCTTATCGAGTAAGTGTCTTTCATAGATGAATATTGTTTCCAGTTCGTTACGCTAATGGGGTGTCTTTATTGGCTGAAGCCCTCTGGCGACAGAGGGCTTTCGCACACTGGGAGGGAAAATGAGGAAAACTCACCCCGTCAACGCGCTCAAGAAGCTAGGCATAGGCCTCGCCTTTGGAGCTGCAACCATCATGTCCATGCCGACATCTGCGCTCGCCTGCACGCAGATCTACATGGGCGGCAAGCTCACGGCGGACGGCAACACGTACTACGGCCGCGCCGAGGACTTTGGCAAGCGCTATCTTAAGCACTACGGCATCGAACCTGCCCACGAACCTGGCTTTAAGTACAGCTCGATTGAATCTGCTTTTGAATACACTTCGAACAAGCCTACCTATCGTTACAGCTATGTACGCGACCACCCCTCCAACTGGATGGGTCGCACCGACGCCTATTCCGAAGCCGGAATCAACGAGAAGGGCGTCTCCTGCTCTGCCACGCTAAGCACTTCCTATAACGAGGAGGCCGATGCAGCAGACCACATCGATGAGAAAGTGGGTCTGGGCGAGTACAGTTACGGCAGCATCATCCTGGGCGAGAGCGCCACGGCCCGCGAGGGCGTCGAGCTTCTCGGCAGACTGATCGATGATCAAGGCGTCTGCACCAACGACCAGATCATCATCGCCGACAACAACGAGACCTGGCTGTTCGCCACACTTTCCGCCCATCAGTGGATCGCCATGAAGCTCGCTGACGACGTCGCGTCGCTCAACCCTAATATCGGGAGCCTCAACTACGATGTCGACCTTGATGACCCCGAGAACTGCCTACACTCCGAGGGCATCGAGTCCATGCCCGTGGAGAAGGGCTTCGCCAAATACTCCGCTGACGGCAAATTCGATGTCGCCCAAACGTATGGCGAAAGCCTCGCCGATTCCGGCGTAAACCAGTGGTCCCGCTATGTGCAAGGCCGCGATTATTTTGGTAGTCAGCTGACCGAAGGCACAGATTACGACATTATCACAGTAGAGAAGGAAGGAAAACCCGACCAAAAGGGAGCCATGGTCAGCGAAATCCAGCCCCTGTTCTTCAAGCCTGGCAAGTCTGGTTGGAGCACTTTCGAGTTGATTCGCGCCTTCGGCAACCGCGGCGAGAACGTCCCTGGCCTCAACGCGAACACTGATGGTGTTTATTGCATCGGCAGCGAGCGCAACACCGAGATCAACCTCTTCCAGATTCGTCGCGGGTATGACCCCGAAGTCGCTACCATCCAGTGGGAAATGCTCTCCCGCGCCGCGTACTCCGTCGCCATCCCGTTGTACTCCGCTCTGATAACTGAGGTCAGCCCGTACTTCAGCGATCAGACCGTCTCCTTCGATCACTGCAAACAGACTGACGTCGTGTACAACGAAGAGCCCGAGAACTCAATCAACTACGTCCTCATGGACATCAGCTCGCTCTGCTTTGAGAACCCTGACACCCTTGGTATCAGCGTCCGCGCCTACCTCGATGCGCTCCAGAACGAGCTCATCGAGCAGAACAAGGAAGTTGACGCCGCCATGCTGGCCGAGACGACCACCGAGGGCCGCACTGCCCTGGCCAACAAGGCCGGCAAGGCTGCTACCGAGAACACCTACAAGAAGTGCAAGGCGCTGCTCCAGGAGATGCGCGCCTATCAGAAGGCCGAAAACTTCGACCAGCCCTTCACTCCGAGCGATCTGAACACCGAGACCAACGGCCTCAAGGTGTCCATCACCTACGCCAAGGACGCTCTTGCCACCGACCCGGTAACCCCGGATCAGCCTGGCACTCCTGAGCAGCCCGCTAAGCCCGAGCAGCCCGCTAAGCCCGAGCAGCCAGCCGCCAAGCCTGAGAAGCCTAGCAAGTCCGACACCACGACCACGGTAACCACTAACAAGACGAACACCAAGGGCGGCCTGCCCACCACTGGCGATCGTTTTGATGGCCGCATGGTGGCCGCATTCGCCATCGCTGGCGTTGCCGTCATCTCCGCGGGCGGTTACTTCCTCTACCGTCGCAATAAGGAGTAACGTCTTAGCTGGGCGGGCAAGGCAGCAATGGCAGCCTCGCCCGCCCAGCCCGCTCTTTTGACCGGCGGGAAACCCGCCTGAAATCTTTTCAAAAAAGATTTCCCCGCACGCACTTCGCTGTGCTATAGTGCAGCGCAACAGCAACTAGGTGCGACCGTGCCACGGTATCACGAAAGGAGCCACCAACATGAAGAACACGATGAAGTCTCTCAACAACTGGTGGTGGCGTGATGCGAATACGATCGGTCGACAGTGAGTCCCTCACGCCTGTTTTTGCGCTCTAGGTGATTGGAAGGCCTCCGGTTTCGACCGGGGGCCTTTTTCTATCTCGAGCCCGATCGCATTCGCATCACGCGCCTCCGTTTTTTCTTGCACTCCCCTTTTTGAAAGGACTTTCACCATGTCTCAGAACACCACCGCCGCCCAGCCCCGCACCGTCCAGACCGCCGACCGCGGCAAACTCGACGTCCGTGCTCTCGTCCTGCTCGCCATCCTGCTCGCTGCCGGCTTCATCCTCAACTTCACCGTCGGCAAGGCCATCTCGGGCATCTCGGGCGGCATGATCAGCCCCGAGTTCATCATCTCGGCCTTCTGCCTCACCATCCTGGTCGTTCGCCCCAACATCGGCCAGGCGCTCGTCATTGGCCTCATCTCGGCTGCCGTAATCCAGATCACCACCGCTTCGCCGTTCGTCGATTTTGCCGCTGAGGGCATCGCCGCCATGCTCATGGCCGGCATCGTCAACGCCGCCGGCAAGAACGGTCAGGTCAAGCCCGCGATCGCCATTGTCGCAACCTTCCTGACCACCTTTGTCTCCGGCGTCATCTTCATGGTCATCAAGATGGCCATGCTCGGCGTGGTCGGCGAGCTCGCCGCCGCCATGTTGCCCGTCGTCGCCATGACCGCCGTCTTTAACGCCATTCTGGTCGGCGCCCTCTACTTGCCCATCCAGAAGGCCCTGAAGCTCAACTAACCCGCTCGACTTTACGAGCCACCCCATCTTGGCGTTCATTCGTCGCTCGCGTACCCAAGTACGCTTCGCTCCTCTTTCGCGCCAACCTGGGGCCCCTCGTAAAGCCATCTCCGTGCTTCACCACCAAAGACTGTCCCAAACGACTAGCTTTTGGGGACGTTCTTAAACGACTAGTCATTTAAGAACGTCCCCAATGACTATGAAAGGTATCCATGGAAACGATCATCAACGTCGACGATGTCTCGTTCTCCTATGGCACGCAGACCGAGCAGGCGCTCAGCCACATCTCGCTCAGCGTGAACAAGGGAGATTTCATCGGCATCATCGGGCCCTCAGGCGCCGGCAAGTCCACGCTTGCCGCCTGCCTGTCGGGTGCCGTGCCCCACCACTACACCGGCACGTTCTTCGGGTCCGTCATGGTCGACGGCCACGACACCTGCGAAGTCTCGCTCACCGACGTGTCGCAAATCGTCGGCAGTGTGCTGCAGGATATCGACACGCAGATGGTCGCTTCGGTCGTCGAGGACGAGATGCTCTTTGGCCTCGAGAACTTTGGCGTTCCCCACGACCAGATCGAGCAGCGCGTGATCGAAACGCTCGAGACCGTCGGCATCAGCGACCTGCGCGACCGCGAGATCGCCACCCTCTCGGGCGGACAGAAGCAAAAGGTAGCCATCGCCGCCATCCTCGCCATGCGTCCGCGCGTCTTGGTTCTCGACGAGCCCACCGCGGCACTCGACCCCGCCAGCTCCACGTTGGTCTTCGAGACGCTGCGTGAGGCAAACCGCGCACTTGGAATCACCATCGTCGTCGTCGAGCAAAAGGTCGCCCTGCTCTCGGAGCACTGCAACCGCGTGCTCGTGCTCAACCATGGCGAAATCGCGCTGCAGGGCGAGCCACACGAGGTCTTCGCGCATACCGACGAGCTCCGTGCCATCGGCGTCGACTGCCCTCGCGTCACGCGTATCTTCAATAGCCTCGAGGCCGATGGCCTGGTAAGCGGTACCCCCTGCTTGGATGTCGATGAGGCCGAGCGCATGATTTCGGGCATCGTCGACCCCGCACACGCGGCTATCGAAGCCCAGGCGCCCGCCGGTTCCCCGCATGCACCGTCGTTGCGTCCTCATGCCAAGGACGCCGAACCCGTACTCACCTTCGACCATGTTGAGTTTGCCTATCCCAATGGCGGAGCCGCCGTACGCGACCTTAGCCTGACGCTCTATCCTGGCGAGCTCGTGGGCATCGTCGGCCAAAACGGCGCCGGCAAGACCACGCTCACCAAACTGCTCATAGGCCTGCTTAAGCCCGCCTCGGGCAGCGTGCGCGTCACGGGACTGGATACCGCAGCCGTTCCCACGAGCCGCATCGCTCGCGAGGTCGCGACCCTCTTCCAAAACCCCGACCGCCAGATCTGCAAGGACACCGTGCTCGACGAGGTCGCCTTTGGCCTGGAGCTTGGCGGCATGGACCGTGCCGAGGCTCTGCGTCGTGCCCAACTCGTCATCGACCGCTTTGGCCTGCCTGCCGATGAGGCGCCGTTCTCGCTTTCGCGTGGCCAGCGACAAATGGTGGCGCTTGCCTCCGTCGTAGTGGTTGAGCCCAAGATCGTCGTACTCGATGAGCCCACGAGCGGCCTTGATTACCGCGAGTGCATGACCGTCATGGAAACGGTGCGCACCATGGCCGAGCGCGGTTGCGCCGTTATCATGGTCTGCCACGATATGGAAGTCGTCTCGGATTTTGCCGAGCGCATTGTGGTGATGGCCGACGGTCGCATCCTCGACCGCGGCCGCACGCACGAGCTATTCTCGAACATCGAACTCATGCAGCATGCCTACGTGGAGCCTCCCCAGGTTATTGAACTCTCGCGCCGTCTGGCATCTTCCGTCTCGCCCGCTTTTGCGCAGGTGAGCGAGGTCACCGATGTCGTTCGAATTACCAAGGAGATGGTCCACCGTGGTTAACGTCATCGACTACATGCCGGGCGATACGCTGCTGCATCGCCTGAACCCCGTCGTCAAACTGGGCCTCGCCGCTGCCATCATCGTCGGCATCTTCTTGTCCGACACCTACGTAGCGCTGCTGGGCTTTTTGGCACTCACCCTTGCACTGGGTGCCTATGCCGGCGTCGTCGACCGTCTGTTCTCGCTGCTCAAGTTGCTGATTCCGCTCGCGCTTATCATGCTGGTGCTCCAGCTGGCCTTTATGCGCGATGGCAACGTGGTGTGGGGTTTTATCACCGACACGGGCCTCATCACAGGATCGAAGGCCTGCCTGCGCCTGCTGGGTGTGGCGTTACCACTCATCCTCATGCTCATGGTGACCAAGCTCAACGACCTTGCCAACGCCTGCGTCGAGGTGCTGCACGTGCCGTATCGCTATGCCTTCACCTTTACCACGGCGCTGCGCTTTGTGCCGGTGTTTGGTCAGGAGATGAATGCCATCATGGAGGCGCAGACCGCACGCGGCGTCGAGTACGACACCAAGAACCCCATCAAGAAGCTTAAGCTCATGTTGCCACTGTGCGTGCCGCTGCTCATCTCAAGCGTGGGCAAGACCGATGCCACAGCCTTGGCGGCAGAACAGCGCGGCTTCTATCTGCGTACGCGCGCCAGCTCGTACAAGCGCTACCCCATCAAGGGCCTGGACATCGCCGTGCTCATCGTCAGCATCGCCCTCATCGCCATCGGCTTCCTGTTCTAGTTCACCACCGACAGCAACCGCCCAACGCAAAAGGCCTCGGCTCGCACCAAACGAGCCGAGGCCTTTACTGTTTCACCAGATAAAACCTACCAAAATTAACCTGTCCCTTTTTGGCGGGTCGGAAGCTAGAGGCGGTAGGGGGCGCCGCTGCGGATGATGGATTCGCGCACCAGGACATCCATGGCGTCGAGGGTGATCTCGGGCATCTCTCGGTACTTTTGCAGCACCGAGAGCTCGGTGCAGGCCAGAATGACGCGGTCGCAGCCGCTACGGGCGAACTCCCACATCACGCGGTCGAACTTATCCATATCGGGCTCACGTCCGGCCTTCACATCATCGTAGATAAGCGACATCACATCGTTCTGACGTTTCTCGCTGGGATAGACGACCTCAACACCCGCAGCCTTACATTCGCGGCCGTAGACGCCCGCGCCCACGGTTCCGTCGGTGCCCATGATGCCAATCTTGTGCACCGGCTCGGCCGGCATACTCAGGTTGGGGTCGAACTCGCACTCCCCCATCACCGCACCGGCCAGAGCATAGCGCACCGACTCACGCGGCATGTGGATAATCGGCACCTTCGTAAACGACTGGATCTGATCGTAGAAGTAGTGTGACGTGTTGCAGGGAATGGCAATGTGCGCGCAGCCCAGCGACTCGAGTGCCTGGGCACACTCTTTCATGGTCGCCAGCAGCTTGGCATGCTCGCCGGTCTTAATGGCCAACGTGCGGTCGGGCATGGTCGACTTGGAGAGCACCACCATGTCGATATGTTCCTGATCGCAGGCAGCAGCCGTGTGGCGCACCACCTGGTCGTAGTAATACGACGTGGCCTCGGCGCCCATGCCGCCGATAACTCCCAGCTTTTCCATCGCCGCCTCCTTGGTGACGCTTGCGCAATTGCGCGTATCATACCCGCGCCCGCCCGATGCAAACCGGACGGGCGCCGCGCTCATCTACTTGTAATACGTCTTGAACAGCTTGAAGTGGCGCAGCTTGGTGTGCCACATGCGCAGCCAGCGGTTAAAGACAAAGTCGCCCTTCATAAACGAAGGGTCGGCGCCCTTGCCCTCCTTGTCCAGACGATGCACCTTAGCGCGCAGCTCGGGATCCTTGACGTACTTGTCGACGACGCCCATGGGGACGACCATCCACAGGGCCTCGTCCTGAGCCGTCACAAACTCCGGCTCAAATGGACGGTTGAACACATACTCGTCCACCACATACTTGGCAACGTTAAAGCCACTGTTAGTGACGTAGTAGTTGCTGCGGCCCTGGCGCGTGTTGAAATCGAAGAACTTAAACGAGCCGTCGCGCTCGTCGTACTTAACGTCAAAGTTGGAATAGCCCACAAAGTGAAGGTCCTCGAGCAACTTGCGCACGCCGTCCATGAGCTCGTCGTTGGGCTCGGTAATGATACAGGCATGGTTGCCGACACCGTGGGGCTGATGCTCCTCGAGCAGCACATGGCCCAGGCACATCATGCGCACCTTGCCGTTGCGGTCGGAATAGCTGGTGAGCACGCGCATGTACTCGTCGTTACCGGGCACGCGGTCCTGCAAGATCAGGTCGTCAGTGTAGCCGCTGGCATACGAATCGCGAATGACCTGTTCCAGCTCGGCGCGGTCGGCAATCTCATAGGCCTTCTTCTGGCCCTCGAACTCGTGCTGCCACCACATGATGCCGTCAGAAGGCTTCAGAATCATCGGGTAAGGAAAATCGATCTGGTCGAGCACCTCGGCAGGTGCCTCGCCTTGGTCGTTCAGCATCGCCATGGTGAAGGTAAAGGTATGCGGATAAGGCACGCCATGCTTCTCGCACAGCTCGTAGAAGATCTCCTTCTTCTGGCACTGCTCGAGCATGCTGTAGGGAGCGTAAGGCGCGACGATGTTATCCGCCAACTCATGGGCATCCTTGGCCTGAGCCACGAGGGCAACATAGTTATCGCCACAGCCCACAAGGACAATCGTCTTATCGGCATGCGCTTGGGCAATGCCGTTGACGGTTTTGAGCATCACGGGCATGGTATCGATATCCACGTTGGGCGTGTAGTCGATAATCTGGCTGCGGTACGCGGGACCCGTCTGGTACTTGCCAAAGACCAGACTCTTGACCTGGTACTCCTCGTAGAAGGCGCGCGCCACCGAATAGGCGTTGATGTCGCCACCGAGCAGCACGGGAATGAACTCGCGCTCTGTAAATTGCAATGCCATGGAAACTTCCTATCATGAACTGCCCACACAACGGGCGGTCTTTGCGCATCTGATTTATTCTAGCGTGCCAAGCCGCCGACGCCCAAAGCTCCACCGTATCTATGGCAATCGACGTAATCGTCCAGCACGAAGGCCAGCACAAAGACGGCGCTCACCGTTGTATGACAATGGGCAATGAACCTACCATTGTTGTAGGATTCAACATGTTGCCCGCCCCGTCGAAAGGTGCACCGTGCCCCAGGCTCATCCGATCAACAACCCCATCATTGACGCCGCCAAGCGCGAACTTGCGGATCGTGCCCAGACGGCAGCTCCCCTACGCACCGCAAACGATGCTTACAACGGGCCTGCCCGTATCGTCTCAATCAACACGTCGGAGCACAAAGGCACTCGCAAGTCGCCCGTCGCCGATGGACGCGACACCGTCATCGAGCAATTTGGCCTCGCCTCCGATGCGCACGCCGGACATTGGCACCGCCAGGTCTCTTTTTTAGCCGCGGAGTCCATCCAGACGGCGCAGGCGCGCGGGCTCGATGTGCACGAGGGCGACTTTGGCGAGAACTTCACCACCCAGGGTATCAACCTGCTCTCACTCCCCTTGGGCACGCAGCTCAAGCTCGGCAGCGAAGTACTCGTCGAAATCAGTCAGATCGGCAAAGTCTGCCATACCCGCTGTGCCATCTACTATCTCGCCGGCGACTGCATCTTTCCCCACGAGGGCGTTTTCGGCGTGGTACTAAAGGGCGGAGAGGTCCATACCGGCGACGAAATCCAGGTGGTCAAGCTCGGCGACGGCACTTGCTCGTTCACCCCCGCCGAGGCGCTCGAAGAGATTGAGCAGGCTCGCCAGGAGGGCACGCTGTAGTTGTAAAACCCCACGTTGAGATAGCTTTTACAGCCCAAAGTTCCTCTTAAACAGGCCCCCGTAACGTTAAAGTTGAACTCTATGGTTTCTCAACAATTCATCATAACTGCAGGTCAAAGCCAAAGCCTCAAGTTCAACTTGACCCTTTGGAACCTTTAAGGTTCAAGTTGAGGTCGAAAGCAGTAGTAGAATACCGTTCGAACCATAACCTACGATTGATTGCAGAGGGACTGGATGCAGCATTCGAATCATCGCACCGCAGCGCTCATTGCGTCGAAGCCGGCTCGTATCATCACGAGCGCCGCGCTCGCCGTTGCGCTGACGGCCTCGCCGATGCTCTCCCCCGTTGCGGCGTATGCCGCCTCGCAGGCAACGCAGGACCAGCTTTCCGCAGCCCAGCAGAAGATCGAAGCCGCCACGAGCGCCTACAACGACGCCCGCACCAAACTCGATGACCTGCAAAAGCAGATTGACTCCAATGAGGCAAGCATCGAGGAAATCGAGGCTAAGCTTCCCGAGCAGCAGGCCAAGGCAAGCTCTGCCATGCGCGATCTGTACAAGTATCAGAAGGGCACCAATCCCATCGTGAGCTTCCTGGTCAACGCGCAGAGCCTGGGTGAGTTCATCACGACCTGCAAATACACCAACCAGATCACGAGCTCGAGCGTCGACGAGATCGAAGAGCTCAATAGCATGCAAACCGAACTCGAGCAGAACAAGGCCGAGCTCCAGCAGGCCAAGTCTCAGCTTGAGGCGGAGCAGAAAAACGCCGAGGATGCGCTGGCACAGGCCCAGCAGCTCCGCAGCGAGGCACAGGCAAAAGCCGAGCAGGAAAATGCCGCCGAGCTTGCCAAGCTTGAGGCCGATAAGGCCGCTGCCGCCGAGAAGCTCTCGGGCGAGGGCGTAAGCGGCAGCAATTCCAGCAGCCAGGCCACCAACACCAACACCACCATCGACACCACGGTGAACAACTCCAATACCGGTAGCTCCGATTACGATTCGTTCATTAATGAGTGGACGAGCCGCATCGACAATTATCTCGCCGGCTCCCCTATGGCAGGCCAGGGCTATAACTTTGCCGTCGCCGCTTGGAATACCGGTGTCGACCCCCGTTGGTCCCCCGCCATCGCCTGCATCGAGAGCACCAAGGGTGCTTATTGCGCCAATTCTTATAACGCCTGGGGCTGGAGTGCACGTGGCGGCGGTTGGCGCAGCTTTGGCAGCTGGAGCGAGGGCATCTCCGCTCACGTTGCCTATCTGGGCGCCAACTACGGCTCCACCCTTACCCCGGCTGCGGCCAAAAAGTACTGCCCGCCCACGTGGCAGGACTGGTACAACAAAGTCGCCGCTCAGATGAACCGCATCTAAGTGCAACTGCAAAGGGCCCCAATGGGGCCCTTTTCTTTTAGGTAGCGGAGGTATCGACAACGCCGGTCGCATTGGCAACCGCGACTATGACGATCATGCATAGGAGCAGCACACCCAATGCCTTGAGCCAGAGTTTCGCGAGTTTCTTGCCGCGATAGCTGTCGAGCAGTGCGAATCGCCGACGAAGACGGCGCTTATCGAGCAGCGCAAAATGCATAAGCACCATAAGGCCATCGACAAAGAAAAAATACTCGATTATGAGAAGCCACGTCGGGTAGCTTTGGTTTGCTCCCGTGGGGTGAAAGACGGCAAAGTGACTTCCGGCAAAGAACACAAGCAGCGAGAAGCAGACGAGCGTATTCCAAATACGCCCCAGAGACTCCGGAACGCGAGAGAGCAAACCGCATGCAGCGGAGGCGGCAGGCCTAGGAAGCCCTGTGGGGTTCTGGAGCCCTTGGGGCGTCAACACCGTCTCCGAGGCCGGAGTACGGACAGGCGCAGGCGCAGGAGGCCGCACGGGGCGACTCAGATCGTATGCCGCGCGCGTCGCCCGTCCCAACGCTTCCGCGCTCGCAAAACGCTTGGCCGGGTCGAGCGCCATCGACATGCAGATGACATCGGCAAGTGGGGTGGGAATGCCACGCGCCTCGCATTGCTCGCGCATGTCGAGCCCTGGTTTAGGGTCGACTCCCGTCAAGCAGAAGAACAACAGGGCGCCAAGTGCGTAGACGTCGCTTCGCACGCTCGTCTGCCCAAACCCATACTGCTCGGGCGGCGCATAGGGCCGTGTCCCAAACTTGATGGTGTCGGCATCGGCGCCATCGCGCCATACGCGCGCGATCCCCAAGTCGATAATCACCAGCGACGAAAACGTCAGACCGTCATCAGGCGTATAGTTGGCACCTGTCATGATGATATTCGACGGCTTGAGGTCGCGATGGATCACCGGCGCCGACGTCTCCCCCGCCATTGCAAAACCGGCATGGAGCTCGCCCACGGCGTCGCAAAGGACAGGATACAATTCATGCGCATAATCGGGGGTGGCTCCCAGACGGTACACCAGCGCCCCGAGCGTCTCCCCTTCGATGTATTCCATAACCACGTTGAGCTCGTCGCCCACACGACGACAATCGACGATTCTGGGCAGGTGCTCAAAACGCCTGCCTGCCCGCTGAGCGGCAAACAGACGCTCGTATGCCCCGCCGATTTGAGCCGAAGCATCGATGCGCTTACGGACAAAGGGGCCGAGCGAACCACCGCCGGTTCCTTCAAAGTACACGAGCTCGGTTGTTTCAACGGACGAGCGCTTAAGTACTCGCTCCACGCGATAGCTGTCGTCGCGATCGAGCGACGCCAGGTGCTCGGCAAGCGCTGCGGTCAGCTCGTCATCGGAATATGTTGGGGTCTGAGTATCCATAGGCTCCATCATAGCGCAGGGCGCAGACACCTCATGGCATCCGCGCCCCGTTCGTTTGCATCGTTGTTCGGCAGCTCCGCCGGCTCAGATATCAGCCGCTAACTCACCGTCTCCTCGCCAAAGCGATACAGCTCCTCGTTGACCTTTTGGAGGCTGCACCCGCGATCGATGCAAAAGATGATAATCGCATCGCGGCGGTCCTTGCAGTTAAGGACGCTTACCCCGGCAGCCGTCAGCGCACGGTTGGTCTCTTTGAGCGTCAGCGCCATCGCAAAGGCAATCTGCAGCACCTTATTGCGACTCGGATGACGCGCGCCGGTAAAGATCTGATAGCCAAAGGTCTCATTGAGATCGGCCATACGAACCACGCGCGAGCGCTCCAAGCCCTTTTCCTGCAGTAGCTGCTTCAGGTAGTTCGAAAGCGACGGGGTGGCAAAGTCGTGTTCTTTGATATAGCCATCGATGTTTGGCGCGTCGAGAAGCTCATTGAGTAACTCGTCAGTCAGCTTTTTATCGGGCATACGACTTCACCTCCCCCAGTGCATGCAACATGCTAGAAACCGCTTACGTCCGAACGCTCCCAGCTAGCAACCTGGTCGGGAGACACCGTACCCAGCGCCTCGAACTTCCAGGAGCCGCCCGCCTTCAGATGATTGGTGTTTGCAAGAGCCGTTCCAACCTGGTTGCCATCGGCATCATACAGAACATATTCAATCTGAATGTAGCTCTTTTCCTTATCCGTGTTATTGGTCAGCGTGCCCGTGATCTTATAGGTAAACTGATTGGAAGTGTCTTCAGCCTCGTCAGCAATGGTATACGGTTCTTGCGGTTCTTTTTGCTCCTCAGCCTGCCGTGTCGTCTCGGCAGGTTTTGCCGAATCGCTCGCAGACGAATCGGTTGAATTGCCACCCATAGAGCCCACGGCACCGACAATAACCAGCACCACGATGATGCCTAGGACAATCTTGCCGATCGGCTTCTTTCCCTCTTTTGCCATTATTCATCCTTCCTACGATCCGGCTACCGTGCCGGCACACAGCACATCGTAGGAAGGATTGAACTTGAATTCATTAGCTGAGAGCTAAGGCTGCGGTAAACGGCCAATGCAGTTATCCAAACGCCGAGCAAACGCACTGCGCGCGACCGTCTGCTGGCAGTGCATCAACCCACCGTGACGGATTCCCCGGTAAAGGTGCTCACAAGCAACAGGATAAAGAAGGCCAGATAGCTGATGCTCAGCAGGTAGGCGATGACCAAAAAGGCAATCCATCCTACATTGGTCTTACCGTCGGCGCGGCGCTGCTCACGACTGCGATAAAGCCAAATCGTCACGCCGATAGCAGTGATAAACAGTACGAGTGCCGCCGTAGCCAGCCCAGCAAGCACAAACATCACGCCAATGCCCACAGCGATGACCGGAAGCAGCAGCAAACCGCACCCGCATCCACCCGGACTATATACGGCAGACTGTCAGCGTCGCCTCATCGCCGCGCCACCCCCATCATCTTTGAGCACTACAGTGCGATAGCCTGCTGAACAGGAACGATCTTGTCGAGTTCCGGTTCAATCCGCCTTTTCTCGGCCTCAAGGTCAAACGCCACCTGAGCGCGCAGCCAATAACCATCCGTCAGGCCAAAATAACGGCAAAGACGGAGGTCGGTGTCGGCCGTCACGCGACGTTTTCCCAAGACAATCTGCCCGATACGCTGAGCCGGAATCCCAGTCTCTTTCGCAAGGCGATATTGAGAAATGCCCATGGGAACAAGAAACTCCTCTTTGAGAAGCTCACCAGGAGTCACCGGCGACAGCAAATCGGCCGAAGTCTCATCACTTGTGATAATCGACGATTTCGACATTCCAAGCCATCTCCTGTCTCCACTCAAAACAGACCCGATGGCGCTCGTTAACACGGATGCTATATTGACCGGCACGATCGCCCTTCAAAGCTTCCAGGCGGTTGCCCGGTGGAACGCGAAGATCATCAAGCGAAGCGCAAACCTGCAGTTGGCGAATCTTCCTCAACGCAACACGCTCAAAGGGCACGAACCTCCTGACCCGCACACCCATGGCAAAGCGTTCGGTATCCTCATCTTTATACGATGCAATCATAGTATCGCCTTACGTTAGTAACGTCAAACGTTTCTATAGACTTACATCTCTATTATATCGTACGTTTGTTCGTGTTTTCTAGAACAAATTGTCCTTCGCGCCTTAGTCAAGCAAAAGCAATCGTTTATAGACATCGAGGCCTTTGAGTAGGATTTCCTCGTCGAAGAGCATGCTATCGGTATGCAGAGCGCTTGTGGCATAGGCGGGGCAGCCATCCGAATCACTCGGGTTGTCTTGGTCCTCTGGCATACCCGTGCCCAGCAGGAAAAACACGCCCGGCAGATGGCGTTGATAGAACGCGAAATCCTCGGCGATCAGCAGCGGTTCCTCCACAAGCTGCAGCCCGGGCAAGGCAGGCGCGACGCTGGCAAACAACTCGGGGTCGTTGTCGACCGGCGGATAGCCCTCGGCAAAGTCGAGATCATACGTGCAGCCCGTTGCGGCACAGGCATCGTCCAGCACGCGGCGCACGCCTTCGCGCGCCCGGTCGAACATGTCGTCCGTAAACACACGCAGGCTTCCGGCCACATGGGCCTCCCCCGCCACCGCGTTGCAAACCGTACCGGCCTGCAGCAGACCAAACTTACCGATACAGGGCTCGTCGGCACCCAACTCATCCATCAGTTCGCGCTCGGCAACCAAGAACTTGGCAGCCGCCAGCGCTGCATCGTGCGACTCCTCGACCGGAACGCCATAGGTCTTAGCGATATGGATGCTCGTCCCGTGAATATGAATGTGCGTCTCACTCGAACGCGCCAGCAACGGACCGGAGCAGCTCGCCAACGTGCCGGCGAGCAGATCGGGCCACACATGGAAGCCGAAGATGCGATCCGCCCCGTAGCGCTCGAACACGCCGCTCTCGCACACCGTCTTGGCGCCACCGGTCGTTTCCTCGGCAGGCTGGAACACAAAAAGCACGTTGCGCTTAAGTGAACCCGGCTGCTCGCGAATCGTACGGTCGACAAAGGTCGCGGCGGCAAGCGCCATAGCCATGTGTCCGTCATGTCCGCAAGCGTGCATCTTGCCGGGATGGATCGAGGCAAAGGCCGCTCCCGTCGCCTCCGCGATGGGCAGCGCATCCATATCGGCGCGAATCGCCGTGGCACGCGCGGCACCAACGCCAGCGTCGAAGAAAGCGCAGACGCAGCTGGGACACGGATGGATCACCTCGCAAGCGAGCGGCGCCAACACGCCCTCGATATAGGCGATAGTCTGCGGAAGATCGAAATCGAGCTCCGGAATGCGATGGAGATCGCGGCGATAGCGACGGAGTTCTTGGAGCTCGGTCATAGAGAATCCCTTCGTGAGGCACATCTGTTGCAACTTATTGTGATACAGGATTGTGGCACACATGTTTCCAGCATATTGCTGCATTTTTTAAACGTTATATACGAATACTCTTGTTTGGTAAAGTGCAACGTGATAGGGTCTTTACCACTTGATAGAGGCGCGGGCACGAAGAGCCGCGGGCGAGCCGGCAGGCTTTGACCCCGTGGGGAGGCGAAACCCGCCGAACTGGGTTTTTCGGGCACGAACAACCTGGTGGGCCTGTGGGAAACACCCACAGGACTGTCTGCAGCAATGCGGGAGCGCTATCCGGACATTGGGTCCACGCTATGCGGATTCGATGCGCAGATGGCGCCGTCTGGATAGCGAGGTTTACGGGACATGGCATTGACCCCCAACGAGGCATATGCGGCCAAGCAGCCGTTTGTGGACAAGGAGACACTCGAGCATATCGTCGAGCAGTTCCCCACGCCGTTTCATCTATACGACGAGGCAGGCATCCGCCGCAACATGCAAGAAGTGCGCGACGCCTTTGCATGGAACCCGGGCTTTAAGGAATACTTTGCCGTCAAGGCCAACCCCAACCCGGCGCTCATCTCCATTCTCAACGAATACGGCTGCGGCTGCGATTGCTCGAGCTATACCGA